>CAZJMM010000064.1:0-7477 GCA_964547155.1 uncultured Dehalococcoidaceae bacterium
GCTTTCTCACCAGCGTCTTTTAGCCGCTGTAATGCCATCCTGTCCTGCCTCAGGTCAATACCAGTCTCTTTCTTAAATTCATCGCACAGCCAGTCCATAATTTTCTGGTCAATATCATCACCACCCAGATGAGTATCGCCGTTTGTTGACTTAACATGGAAAGTGCCCTCACCGAGCTCCAAAATAGAAATGTCAAAGGTACCACCACCCAAATCATAGACAGCTATAACCTCGTCCTTTTTCTTGTCAAGTCCGTAAGCCAGAGAAGAAGCCGTTGGCTCATTGATAATGCGCAACACATTAAAACCAGCTATAGTCCCAGCATCTTTGGTTGCTTGACGCTGACTGTCGTTGAAATAAGCCGGCACAGTAACCACTGCATCCGTGACCTTTTCCCCGAGATAGGCTTCAGCATCTATCTTAAGTTTCTGTAGAATCATGGCTGAAATTTCGGGCGGACTATATTCCTTACCCCCCATCACTACCCATGCATCACCATTGCGAGCTTCAATTATTTTATAAGGAAGTCGCTTTATATCATATTGCACCGATGCTTCATTGAACTTTCGCCCCATGAGGCGTTTTATGCTATAGACAGTGTTCTCAGGGTTGACAATAGCTTGACGTTTAGCTAACAGTCCCACTAATCGCTCACCAGTCTTGCTGACAGCTACCACAGAAGGAGTTAACCGCTCGCCCTCAGAATTGGTGATTATTGTTGGTTCACCCCCTTCCATAGTGGCTATAAGGCTAAAGGTAGTTCCTAAGTCAATACCAACTGCTCTGCCCATTTCTGTTTCCTCCTTAAGTCTCTAACTACTTATATTAAAACTCTGATTCTTATCGCTTTTATTGTTCTTCTGAAGTTTGGGAAGTTTCGGGCTTAATGTCGTTCTTTTTCTTACCTTTGCCTACCACCACCACCGCCGGACGAAGAATTCGCCCCTTTAGTTTATATCCCTTTTGCAGCTCTTCTGTCACTATGCCTTCCTCACCCCCTTCTTCATACATAGCCGCCTCATGGAACTTGGGGTCAAAATTTTCCCCCTTAGCTTTGATTTCGGCAACACCATGAGCTTCCAGAATGGCTTGTAGTTTACGGTAAACGAGTCTAATTCCATCTACCCAGCTTAGTGCCTGTAATTTGGATGGCAGAGAAGCAAAGGCTCGCTCCAAATCGTCTACTACTGGCAATAGATTTAAGATAAGCGTAGCATTAGCAAAATCAGTCACCTCATTCTTGTCTTGCTCCACTCTTTTCCTGTAATTTATGAAATCCGCTTGGGCTCTTTGCCAGTTAGATAAATACCTTTCAGCTTTTGTTTTCTCTTCAGCCAAAGCCTGCTTCAAAGTTTCAATGTCTTCGGCTATCACCTCACCTTCAGCCATTTCGTTTGCTTCTTCAAGCTTTTCTTCTTCAGCCAAAAATAAGCCTCCTCAAATGTTTATGTCAAATTTCACCGGTAAACTTCAGCAACCAAGCCACTAAGTACTTCGGATAGGTAGCGAACTGAAGAAATGGCTCGACCATAGTCCATTCGTGTCGGACCAATGACGCCAATAGCACCGCCAATCTTCCGAGGGATGCCATAGCGAGTAAAAACCAGACTCAAGTTGTGAAGAAGTTCATCCTGGCTCTCCTCTCCAATGACTATTTTTACTTCCCCTTCGGCTAAACCCTGAGATAATATCGCCGATAACCATTCCCTTTGTTCCATCAACTCAATAAGGTTCAGCAGTTGATTACTGGTAACAAATTCGGGTTGACTAAACATCAGACGCAGCCCTTCAAAATAGGGTTCGTCATATTCGAGTTCGTCTTCAGTCGTCATCAAACTAACTATAACTTCACTTATCTGCCTCTCAAAAGGAGGAAACTCTAACCCCTTAGCAAGGATTTCCGAAATGGTCAAGCCACCATAGATAACATTTAACCGGTTGGCAAGTCTGGTCAGTTCTTCTTGAGTCACTGACTTCGATACCGGCAGAAATTGGCGTATGAGCTTCGATTGCTGCAAGACCAAGACTAATAAGACCAGAAATTCCTGGAGTTTAACCAGCTCAAGGTGCTTGAACCGACACTTTGGTGTTTTAGGCGGAGTGACTATCGCTATTGTTCGGATCAAGTGCGACAAAAAAGAGGCAGCTAACTTTGCCCACTTCTCAAACTCCATTTCCACATCCTGGAACAAGCTCCCAATAAGACGCCGTTCCTCCGAGGAAAGCTCAATATCCCTGACCAGAGACTCCACATAATGACGATAGGCTTTGTTTAAAGGGATGGCTCCCGCCGAAATATGAGGGCGAGCTATATACCCTGTTTCCTCAAGATATGCCATATCGTTACGGATAGTTGCTGGACTGACCCCCAGCCGATGATTCCGACTGATAGTCTCTGAAGCTACCGGAGCACCTTTATCAATATATTCTTGGACTATTATCTTAAGAACTGATTGCCTTCGTGATGTTAACATCTTCCTTATTTTAGCACTCGCCGCCCCAGACTGCTAACTCATAAGTTTACCACTGGTAAGAAACTTTGTCAAAGAAAGACACAGCCCTTTCAATTTAGAGGCTCTACTGATATGCCAGAGGCGATAAGTTTTATATTGACGGTAGTTAGGGTCTTTGTTAGAATGCTTGTCGGCTCAAAATCCGACTGAAGGAGATTATTATGGGTATTGAGTATAAAAAAGATGGAAGAATTGCTATCTTCACTATAAATCGTCCAGAGGCTCTGAACGCAATAGACCCAGAGACTATGCAGGAATTGAGCCAAGCTTTGATTGACTTCAGGGGAGACGATGAGCTATGGGTGGGCATCGTTACCGGAGCTGGCGGGAGAGCTTTCTGTGCTGGTGCCGATATAAAGACTATGTTGCCGTATATGAAGAAGATCAAGGGGCAGACATGGCGGTGGCCACCAACAATTCTGAAAGGACTTGATTTATGGAAGCCTATGATTGCCGCTATCAACGGGGCTTGCCTTGGTGGCGGCTTGGAAATAGCCCTCGCCTGTGACATCAGAATAGCTGCCGAAAATGCTACCTTTGGCGTCCCCGAAATCAGGTTAGGCTTAATCCCAGCTTGGGGAGGAACACAAAGGTTACCTCGTTTCATCCCTCGAGCTAAAGCTGCCGAAATGCTCCTCACCGGTCGTCCTATTGATGCCCAAGAAGCTTATCGTGTAGGTCTGGTAAACAAGGTCGTTCCCTTGGCTGAACTTATGCCAGAAGCTAAGAAGATGGCTGAAATTATATTAGAGCCGGGACCGTTAGCGGTGAGAGCTGCAAAACAGGCAATTCACCAAGGAACAAACGTTAACCTTCAGGAAGGTCTCCAAATAGAAGCAATGCTGGCAGATTTATGTACAACTACCGAAGATTTTGATGAAGGCACCAAAGCTTTCGTTGAAAAAAGAAAACCCCAGTTCAAGGCAAAATGAAGCCAAAAATAAGTAAAGTCCTTATGACAAATGCCTTCTAACCCGATACTATCACCACAGCAATTAGCAAGCACATTGTTCTTCATTGCAACTTCAAAAGGAGGTAGTTACCATGCAAATCAAAAAAGTGGGAGTCGTTGGCGCTGGTGTCATGGGAGCAGGTATTGCTCAGGTCTGTGCCCAGTCCGGTTACCAGACAGTAGTCTCCGAAATCAACCAGCAGCTTCTTGATAAGGGACTGGGAACAATCAAGACTTCTTTGGCTAAAAGTGTAGAGAAAGGGAAACTTACTCAGTCAGATATGGAAGCTACACTGGCACGTCTAAAAGGAACCTTGAATACCCAGGACTTCAAGGATTGTGACCTTATAATTGAAGCTGCTATTGAAAATATGGAGCTTAAAAAGAAACTCTTCGCTGATCTGGATAAAATATGCCCACCTCAAACTATACTTGGCACTAACACCTCAGCCTTGTCTGTCACTGAGATAGCTATGGCAACCAAGCGCCCGGAAAAAGTAGCTGGCATACACTTCTTCAACCCACCATCTCTCATGAAACTTGTTGAATTGGTTATAACCATTGTCACCAGTAATGAGACCATAGACACAATCAAGGCTTTCGGGCAATCTATTGGGAAAACAGTCGTCCTTGCTAAGGATGCTCCAGGGTTTATTGTTAACAGGCTATTCGTCCCCTACCTGCTGGATAGTATAAGAATGCTGGAAGCTAATTATGCCACCAAGGAGGACATTGACCAGGCAGCAAAACTCGGCTTGAATTACCCCATGGGTCCTTTGGAACTTAGCGATTTGATTGGACTTGACACTTTACACTTCGTCGCCTCCGTTATGTATGAGGAATACAAGGACCCAAAATTTGTCTCACCTGTATTGTTGAAAAAAATGGTGGCTGCTGGTCAATTAGGTCGTAAAACAGGTAAGGGATTTTATGAATATAAGTAGGTGAATATTCGTATTTGGTTGCGGAGCAGTCTGAGTTTGAAAATCAGATAGGAGGGATTTATCCTTTGAGAGAAGTAGTTATTGTAAGTGGTGCACGAACAGCTATTGGCAACTTTGGTGGAGCCTTAAGAGACATACCCGTGGTCCAACTAGGTGGCATTGTTATTAAAGAAGCAGTACGCCGAGCCGGATTAAGACCAACAGTGAGTCAAGACGTTTTGAGCTGTAGTCCTGATGCATTTAAGGGAATTCGAGGTACGGAGTTAGAAAAAGCTCACTACGCCTGGGATGATTCACTTCAAGAGGTTCATATTGATGAAGTGATTATGGGTAATGTCCTCCAGGGTGGTCAAGGGCAGAATACTGCGCGTCAGGCAGCAATTAATGCTGGCCTCCCCAAAGAGACGACCGCTTTTACAGTGAATAAGGTTTGTGCTTCGGGCTTAAAGGCTATTGCACTTGGGGCTGAAGCAATAGCATTAGGCGAAGCTGGGGTCATAGTTGCCGGCGGGATGGAGAATATGAGTTATGCTCCCTATGTTCTCCCCAAAGCCAGATGGGGATATCGTATGGACGTTAGCTCAAAAGGTGAGATGTTGGATCTAATGGTCTATGACGGCTTATGGGAGATATTTTACGGGTATCACATGGGCAATACCGCTGAGAATATTGCCAACAAGTACGGTATCTCGAGACAGGAGCAGGATGAGATTGGGCTTCTGAGCCATCAGCGGGCAAGAGCCGCTATAAAAGATGGTGTCTTTAAGCAGGAAATAGTGCCGATTCCCATTCCACAGAGGAAAGGGGAACCGCCGCTTATGTTTGATACTGATGAACGTCCTATGGATACCAGTCTGGAGAGAATGTCTAAGTTGCCTCCGGCATTCAGAAAAGACGGGACAGTCACCGCGGGTAATGCTTCAGGAATCAACGATGCCGCCGCAGCCGTTGTGCTTATGTCTAGGGAGAAAGCCAATGAGTTAGGGCTGGAGCCTTGGCTAACCATCAAATCGTTTGCCTCGGGAGGAGTAGACCCAGCTTATATGGGACTGGGTCTAATACCGGCAGTAAGAAAGGCGCTCAAGAGAGAAGGGATTACCGTTAGCGACCTAGATATTATTGAGCTAAATGAAGCCTTCGCTGCTCAAGCTATTGCCTGTATGAGGGAATTCAATCTAGATATAGAAAACACCAACGTTAATGGTAGTGGGATTTCACTAGGGCATCCAATTGGCTGCACTGGTGCCAGACTGATCGTGACTATTATGTATGAAATGAAGAGGAAAAACCTGCACCGAGGGCTGGTAACCATGTGCATTGGTGGTGGGCAAGGAATGGCGATGGTTGTGGAAAAGAGCTGATTGACCTCAATAGCAGCCAAATCAAGGTTGGTATGCCCGTCAAGGTAGATTTTGTGGAAAGGGAAGAGGGAGGGGAGAAAAAGACGACCCTGGCTTTCAGACCAGCCTGAACAATCTACGAGTTATCCTCTCATAATCAGGGCACCAATTTCCCAATCACAAATGTCCTCGCAAATTATCCCTTTCTTTTAGATATCTACAGAGATGCCTCGGTACCTTCTTTAGCATCCACAACTCCTAAGTATTTCACCATTTACTTAGCATATTGACAAGTTGTTGATGAAAAATTAGTATCACTTTGCAATTTACCGAGTAATGTGGAGGAGAAAGTGACGGACAAATTTATTCTGCCCGTATTTTGGGCATTAGTTGGTGTTTTCATTCTGGTCGCCATTGCTATCGCCATTGCTATGCTTTTTATTCCGCCAGAGTGGGAAATGGCCTTGAGTCCTTGGATAGTTATCATTCCTACCACCGTCATCTTCTTTTTGTTAGGGTTGACACTGTTAATTCTGGTAGCCAGGGCGAGCATAGGCGAGACCTTCAAGAAATTCCTGATACTGACAGGAGCTTCCACTGTAGGATTCATTGTAAGTTTTATCTTGCATAATCTCATTTCTGGACTATTTTCTCAGTGGTTTGGTGGCGATGAACCCTTCTTCTTTATGATGGCAGTTTTCGTTTGCCCAATTGCCTATTTAGTCGGAACAGTGGGTAGTATTGTCCTCATCATCCGAAGAAAAATATATAAAACCAGTACTCTGTAAATCTTAATACCTATGGATTTCAGCACCAGTTGGCAACTTTGGCAGTGAATGGCTTAAATCGCATCTAATGCTTTTGCCTATACAACAGAAAGATTATTCCTACTAGTCACTAGCCGATTTCACTCTTAAGGATACTATAGAATTTATCTCTCGCACTCCGTTCGAACCAAGGATAATGACCACATTTTCCTAAAAGGATAAATTTAAAGTCTTTTAAAATGCGCGAAAGAGGTTCCTTTACCCCTTTGGAAAGATGGGGGTCATAGTCGCCATGGATCGTGACTACAGGACACTGGATTCTTTTCCCGAGCTTTAACAACTTTCCACTATTTCTCAGCTTCATAGCTTGTTCCCACACACTCTGGTAGATATCATACTGGTATGCCAGTATCTCACTGTTGTGAGGCCAGGGGTCATAAGAGTCAGCCTTAGATATCAACTCTCCAAATCGAGCCATAGGTGTGTTTTTGTCTTTGATAGCAGGGCCGCTCAAGAACTCCACCAAGAGAAGGACTTCCCTTCTTTCTTCATCATTGAGCCGATTTAAACAGGTTTTCATAATGTCAACAGCATATTTTTCTTCGTAAGCCCCACTCCCAATGAGTATAAGTTTCTTTACGTATGAGGGATAACGGGCGGTAAAAATAAAACTGAGCATAGCACCCCATGAGAAACCAATCAACGTCACCGGGATATCTCCATTCTTTTTTAGAATGGCTTTTAGTTCTTGGAGTTGCCCTTCAATTGTTGCCGCTGTTTGAAGCGGCTCAAGAACACCCGCAAAGGGGGAAAGTTCTCGAGCAACGGGTGCCATTTCTCCAGGAGCACCCGGTCCACCATGAATAACGACCACATTGAAAGGTTTATGCCCGTACTTTCTCAAGTTTCCCACATCTAAAGTTTAGCCTATCTCGACTTAAGAAACAAAATAGAGAGTACG
>CAZJMM010000065.1:0-7355 GCA_964547155.1 uncultured Dehalococcoidaceae bacterium
TTTAGTTCTTTGTTGAGATTGCTTCGCTTTGCTCGCAATGACAAGGGTAAATTGCTAAGCTTTTTCCTTGGTATAACTTGCGCTAACCCTAACCCTAGTCCCGCCTCGGATATTCCAGTCGGTAACAATTTCCATTCGTCTTGGCTTAAGGGTGTCAACCAGGTCGTCCAGTATTTTATTGGTAGCCGCTTCATAGAATATTTCCACCGTCCGGTAGCTGGTGAGATAAAACTTGAGCGATTTGAACTCCAGAATATTCTGGTCGGGGACATACTTGATGTTAATGGAAGCATAATCGGGCTGACCAGGATTCAGAGGGCAGAGAGAGGTAAATTCATCATAAGTTACTTCTATTTCATATTCCCTCTCCGGGTTAGGGTTAGGCATGGCTATCAGCAGTTCTTTCTGGGGGTAGTCCTTGTACTGCAGCTTAAGGTTTTTTACCTTGTCTACAAGCTCACTCATTAGCTTAACTATCTCTAACCCCCTGCCCAGAATAAAGCTTTGTCGCCTTCGATTATCTTTTCTGCCTTACCCTGGGTTATAAGTAGCTGCAAATGGGCTAAAGTCTCCAGTATGGCTAACCGCTTTCCAAAAGGAGGCAGGTTACGGAAGGTAATGCCGCCTTCCTCGGGATGCCAGGGAATTTCGTTAGCTATCTGGTAAGCCGTCTTCAGTTCGTCCTGAATAGCTTTCATTATGGCTCTTTCCCTTTGTTCGTGGTGGTAGAGGATTTCCCAGACTTTTTGCTTGAGACCGCTGAAAGCTGACCCATGTCCTGGAAAAACAAAGTTGACTTCGAGTTTTTCTACTTCTTTCAAGGAGTTAATGAAGTCACCCAATGGATTCTCTGCCGACTGAGGATGAAGGCCAATATGAGGAGTGATTTCGGACAAGATATGGTCTCCGGAGAAAAGGAACCTCCTGTTTGGCTCATAGAGACAGATGTGACCAGTAGAATGTCCCGGTGTGTGCAAAACCTCCAGTTCAGCAGAGCCGGTAGTAATCTGCTCGCCACCTTTTAGAATTATCTCTGGCGTGACCGGGATTACAAGGTCCTTCACCCATAAGGATGCTTTTTGGAGGCTGGGCAATTCTCTTGGCGGGACACCGTGACGATGGAGGTGGACTTCCATTTCTTTAAGGAGATTATCAAAGTTTACATATCTCGAATCAATAAAAGGTATCTCAGCTTCATGCACAGCCAACTTAGACCGAGAAAGCTGAGTCAGCCTGCCAGCTAAGCCGTAATGGTCGGGGTGAACGTGAGTCACCACAATCTGGTTAATGTCTTTGAAACTAAAGCCACCTTCCCTTAGTCCATCTTTGAGGGCATTAAAGGCTTCTGGCGTGTTCCAGCCTGTATCGATGAGGAGATTACTTTCTTCTCCTTCCACCATATAGACATTGATGTGTTCCAGGGAACTTTGGGGCATAGGGATTTTTATTTGGTGAACACCACGGACTATTTCCATTTATTTGACCTCCAGATTAAAAAAGGTGGCTTTGCCTGTATAGCTGGCGCTGTTTCCTAATTCCTCTTCTATTCTGAGGAGACGATTGTACTTAGCTACTCTTTCGCTCCGGCAGGGAGCGCCAGCTTTAACCAGCCCAGCATTGACGGCTACAGCTAAGTCAGCTATAGTGGTATCTTCAGTTTCTCCGGAGCGATGGCTGATTATGGCTGTCCAGCCAGCTTGCTGGGCTCTCTCGGTGCAAGCTAAAGTTTCAGTGAGGGTACCTATCTGGTTCGGTTTAATCAGAATGGAATTGGAAGCTTTTTCGGCAATACCTCTGTTGAGCCGTCCCAGATTTGTGGCATAGAGGTCATCGCCTACCAGTTGTGTCTTTTTCCCTAAAGTAGCGGTAAGAAGGAGCCACCCTGCCCAATCATCCTCGGCTAAGCCGTCTTCAATACTGATAATGGGGTACCTGGCTACCCACTGGTTGTAGTAATCCACCATTTCTGTTGTGGTCAGAGTAGCACCTTCTTTAGACAGGATATACTTACCGTTTTGATAGAAATGGCTTGCAGCCGGGTCTAAAGCCAGAAGGCAGTCTTTGCCAGCTGTGTAGCCGGCTACTTCAATAGCTCTCAGTATTAATTCTACTGCTTCCTTGTTAGAGGTTAGGGATGGAGCGAAACCACCTTCGTCACCGACATTGGTATTAAGTCCATTGTCTTTAAGTACCTGTTTTAAGCAGTGATAAATCTCCGTCCCCATCTGTAGGGCTTGGGCAAAGGTATTGGCTCCTACCGGGACAATCATAAATTCCTGAAAATCGGTAGAGTTGGGGGCGTGTTTACCACCGTTTAGGATGTTCATCATTGGTACGGGAAGGAGGTGAGCCGTTGTCCCCCCTAAATATCGATATAGAGGCATGCCCAGGAAATTAGCCCCAGCGTGGGCTACTGCCAGAGAGACTCCGAGTAGAGCGTTAGCGCCGAGGTGAGACTTATTAACCGTGCCATCCAGTTCTATCAGTTTATTATCAAGGACTGCCTGCTCCAGGGCTGACATACCCATCAGTTCCAGTGCAATCAAGTTGTTAATATTGCCTATGGCTTTGCTAACACCGAGTCCATTGTAGCGGCACTTATCATTATCTCGGAGTTCAGCAGCTTCATATTTACCGGTGCTGGCACCAGAGGGCACCGAAGCTATGCCGACGGTGCCGTCAAGGAGTTGCACCTCAACCTCAATGGTGGGGTTGCCCCTGGAGTCTAAGATTTCTCTGGCTCTAACAGCTTCAATACTTGACATAACTTCAGCCAACTTTAATTCTTTTGGCTAAGGAGAGAGCCTTATCTACGGCTTCAACAGCGCTGGTAACTCTGATTATAGAGTCGTTCTCCTCTTTGTTCCTTGACAGGAACCAGGTATTCAAGCCGATAACCGGCACACCGTATTTTAGGGCAAAAGCAATCTCGGTCAGTGTCCCATAATCACCGTCAATGGCAATTATAGCTTGTGCTGACCTAACAATAGCTACATTTCGGGCATGCCC
This sequence comes from uncultured Dehalococcoidaceae bacterium, assembly GCA_964547155.1. Classification (GTDB taxonomy): domain Bacteria; phylum Chloroflexota; class Dehalococcoidia; order GIF9; family DYGU01; genus CAZJMM01. Next base: position 3,010 of record CAZJMM010000065.1, read on the forward strand.
TATACCGGTAGCTATTGGAATTTGGACATAGGGATTAGCTTCAGTCGGGTCATCGCCGGGTAAAATACCTACTGTCAGCCCACCTTCATTGGCAGCACCCCGACAAACTGCTTCCATCACCCCACCCAAGCCACCGCAGATTACCACGGCTCCTCGCCGAGCCAACTCCCTGCCCACAGCTTCAGCCATCTCTACTTCTTCTGCTGAGCACTGCCCACCACCAATAACTGCTACAATGACCTTATCTTTCAATTTCACTTTTGGTAATCCGCTTCAGCCTTAACCCCTTCGTAACAATTTAGAAATGAATTATAGCATTCAAAGGAATATACAACAATCGAGGATAGCTTCTTTAAAATCGTGTGACTTCACGCCCAATCACATAAGCTTTGTTCAGTTAAATCTATTCATGGCTATGTCCATGCCTTCGGTCAAAATATAGTAAATGGCGTGTGCCACCTTGGTAATGGCGGGTTTGATTAATTCTTCTTCTTGTGGCGTGAAATCGCTGAGGACGTAGCTTATTATTGCCTCTTCAACGGCGTTCTTTCTTCCTGTCTCAGCAGGGCGACCGATGCCTACCCGAATTCGAGAGAAGTCCTGACTGTCAAGAGCGGAAATTATAGATTCTATTCCCTTGTGTCCGCCGGAACTGCCGCCTTCGCGAAGACGGATTTTGCCCAAAGGTAAATCAAGGTCGTCATAAATGACAATGAGGTCTGGCAAGGGAACATTATGGCGGTGTATCAATGAGCTTATTGTTTTGCCGCTGTTGTTGACAAAGGTCTGAGGCTTAGCCAGTACTACGTCAATATCGGCTATTTTGCCGATACCAATGCGTGACTGACATCGGTGTTGTTTAATAGGAATAGAATTAACTTTAGCCAGATAGTTCAGGCAGCGGAAGCCGATATTGTGGCGGTTGTGGGCATAAGTCCTGCCCGGGTTGCCCAGCCCGACGATGAGTTTCATCGGCTAGTCTTTTCCGGGTACCAGTGAGCAATGTTGAAGACAGTTACCTTGGCTGGACGCTCTAGAAGGGGGTCAATTTTAGAGGTGACCCCTAGACGCTCGGGGCGCCTCTCCCATTCCTTCCAGGCTTCAATACTGGTAAAGGTGGCGATAATCAAGACCAGAGTCGGGTCGTCTACCGAATACAAGGTTTCCCCTGATATGTATCCTGGGTAGAGACTGGCTTCTGACTTGACCTGACGCAGCAATGCTATTAGTTCGCCCTCCTTCCCCTTTTTTGTTTTCCGCTCCACGATAATCTTAATCATTGAGACCTCCTTACTCCTTTTTCAGCTTTAGCTATTAATTGCATAAACTTGGCTTCGTCCAGAATTTCTGTCCCCAATTCTCGAGCTTTGGCTAATTTGGAGCCGGGGTCAGCCCCTACCACGAGGTAGTTGGTTTTTCGGGTAACATCAGAGCCAGCTTTGCCTCCTAAGGCTTTAATCCTGGCTTCAGCTTCCTGACGGGTAAAATTCTCCAGCCTGCCAGTGATGACAAATTCCAGCCCAGCTAAAGGTAGCTCTTCAGGTTTTTTTACCTCAGCGGCAAGTCTCACCCCGGCTTTCTTCAGTTTCTGAATAATCTGACGGTTCTGTTTCTGACGGAAGAAAGACAAGATGCTGTCGGCTATCTTGGGTCCGATGGAGGGAATGGACAGGAGTTCCTCCTGAGTAGCTTGGGCTAATTCGTCAATGCTGTGAAAGTGCTCGGCGAGCAGTTCAGCGGTCTCTTCACCAATATGCAGTATTCCCAAGGCAAAGATGATCCGAGGCAACGGTCTATCTTTGCTCCTTTCAATAGAGTTAAGAATGTTGGTAACGCTTTTGTCTGCCATTCTTTCCAGCTTAAGAAGCTGCTCCCGGGTCAAGTAATAAAGGTCAGCCGCATCCTTTATTAGTCCAGCGTTGAACAGGGTTTCGGATAACTTTTCTCCTACCCCTTCAATATCCATAGCTCCTCGGGTGACGAAGTGCTGGATTCGCTCCAGGGCTTGAGCCGGGCAGGCAGCGTTGGTGCAGCGGTGCATAGCTTCGCCGGGAGGCTTAATAACCTCGGCCCCACACACCGGACAGCGGCTGGGCATGTGGAAGGCCTTTTCCTTCCCGGTACGGAGACTGGTGATAGGACCAACTATTTCAGGTATGACTTCACCAGCCCGCTGGATAGTGACCACATCACCGATGCGAATGTCTTTACGGTGGATATCTTCCTCATTGTGGAGGGCAGCGTGGTGAATGGTCACTCCACCCACTTGTACCGGCTCCAGAATGGCGTATGGGTTCAGGCTTCCAGTACGCCCAACATTAATGCCTATGTCAATAAGTCGGGTTGTGCCCTGGACAGCCGGGAACTTGTAGGCAACCGCCCATCTCGGCTCATGTCCCACAAAGCCTAACTCTTGCTGGAAAGGAATGGGGTTGATTTTGACAACAATGCCGTCAGTATCGTAGGGAAGCTCTTCTCGCCTTTCCACCCAAGCCCGATAGTATTCCTTTACTTCATCTAATGAACGGCATAGGGTAATATTAGGATTTACTTTAAAGCCGATGGACTTAAGATGCTTCATGGTCTCCCAATGGGTATCTGGGGCAGCCTTCCCCTCAGCCCAGCCTAAGGCATAGATATAGATATCTAAAGGGCGTTGAGCAGTGACGCGTGAGTCAAGCTGCCTCACTGAACCGGCAGCAGCGTTCCTGGGGTTAGCAAAAAGGGGTAATCCCTCTTTAGCCCTTTCTTCATTGAGTTTCTTGAAGCCAACTTTAGGCAGATAGACCTCACCCCTGACTTCAAAGCGAGGTGGTGCCTCCTTGGGTACAGAGAGGGGGATGCTTCTGATAGTGCGCAAGTTCTGGGTAACATTTTCTCCCCGGTAGCCATCGCCACGGGTGGCTCCGATGGTAAACAGGTTGCTTTCATAAGTTAAAGCTACTGCCAAACCATCAATCTTGAGTTCGCAGACAAAATCAAAATGCCGACCACCTAAGATATTAGAAGCTCTTCTGTTCCAGGCTTCCAATTCTTCATCAGAGAAGGCATTAGCCAGACTCAATAACGGCTGAGGGTGTTCGACAACGCCAAAAGCTTCTACCGGAGCGGCGCCAACTCGCTGGGTGGGAGAATCGGGAGTAACAAACTCCGGGTGTTCCTCCTCCAGCCTATTCAGCTCTCGCATTAACTCGTCATATTCAGCATCGCTGATTTCGGGGCTATCCAGCACGTAATAACGGTAGTTGTGGTAGTTAATTAAAGCTCGCAGTTTGTCTATTCTTTGTTTCATATTGGTGATTCTCCAGAAGAGTCTCCCCCTCACCTTTCTTGAATTTAGTATAGCATAGTCTATTTCCTGTTTGTCATTCCGAGACATACAGCGGCGAAGCAATGACTGGACACCCTATTGACAACCCTTGTATAACAAGGCTAATATTTTCCCCCACGGGGGAATATAGACCATACTAATGCCCAGCAACCGTAAACTTGGGGGGTAAATGTCGGATAGTATAATACCGTTCCTTAAACACATTAACCGTCTGACTGAAGAGTTTCGCAGAGTCATCTCTGAAGACATCAAAGACACCTTTAAGCGCCCGTACCACAATGCCTTAGAGGCAATGCTTAGAGTTCACTGGATGAATCGGGATGAGAGTTTCATTTATCGCTTTTTTGACCGACCTTGGTTACTACCCCTTTCCTCTTTTTTGGAAGGGATAAAGGGCTTCAGTGACCAGATTGAAGATAAGGGAGTGGCTGTTGCCGCTGCCGACCTGTTTCGAAGAATGGGTGTCCGGCTCAAAGTGAACCTGGCACCGCAAGTGCGCTCAATTTTAGAAAAGAGACACCCCCTTCTGCTGGTTGGTGAGCACCCTTCACGGTTAGGTTTCGATTTCTTTGCTGTCGCTGCTTCTTTAGCCAATTTCTGGCGAGGCAAGGTTGAGCCCCGTCTAATAGCTGCACCATCCGTAACTGGTATTTGTCCTGGCTTGCGGTATTCTGCTTTCCCGGTTGTAACTACACGGGAGAAAGAAATAAAAAAACTCTCTGTTGAGGGAGGACAACCTGAGGTCTTAGCTAAAACTTGGGCACCCGAAGCTGACCGATATCAGGCGTACTATATTACAACTTCTTCTCTGGATGAAGCAGTGGACTACTGGATGGACGGAGGTAACGTTGTCCTCTTTCCCGACAATGGAATTAGAGGTGGAAAATGGTTTTTTGGTATAGGCAGAATTATCCTTGAAGCTCTACAAAGGTTAGTAAGGAAAATCAGATAGACCCTCACATTCTTTTCTTTCAACTGAAAGGCGCCAGGGACATTCTAATAGTAAACCCTCCTT
>CAZJMM010000066.1:0-7293 GCA_964547155.1 uncultured Dehalococcoidaceae bacterium
TCACGCACGAGACGAATTCCATCGGCTAAACTAAGGACACCCGTTGCCACTAAGGCAGTGTATTCACCTAAACTATGCCCAGCGACGAAGGCAGGAGCTGGGAATTTCTGCCCACTTGCTTCCTGGATTGCTTTTAGATAAGCAATACTAACAACCAATACAGCAGGTTGGACATTAATTGTTCGAGTAAGCTCCTCCTCCGGACCTTCAAAACAGAGTCGTGATAATGGAAATCCCACTGTCTTATCTGCTTGGTCAAAAATTTCTCTGGCTGAAGGATAATGAACATAGACATCCAACCCCATGCCCACCTCTTGTGAACCTTGACCTGGAAAAACATAAGCAATCTTCTCTTGTTCCATCATTTACCTCCTATTAATATTAATTAAACACCGTCAGCTTAAAACTAAGTACACCTTTGTTTTTCGAGATAATGACTAGAAAAGCGCCCTTCAGCACTCGCGATGATCTTCTTCAAAATCAAGATACTCTCCTTAACTATTTAGCTACTTTTTTCTTAGGCTCCTTGATTTCCATGACTTCTCTGCCAGCATAGCTACCACAAGTCGGGCAAACGTGATGAGATAACCTAGGACTGTGGCATTGAGGACAATAATCCAAAACCGGCAGCTTCAAATGCAAATGACTTCGCCTTTTACCTTGGCGAGCTTTAGGATACTTCCTTTTCGGTGGTGGCATTTATTTCCTACTTCTATTTCACGGAATCTATCTTCACACTTCGACCGATGAATCATAACTTCTGCTGTAACAGCTACACGAACCTTGGTTCAAGTTAGAACCACACATGGGGCAGAGACCAGCACAATCGGGACGGCACAGTGGCTTCATGGGCATAGCCAATATGAAGCACTGTCGCACTATTTCACCCAAATCAAGAATATGCTCTTCATTAATAAAAAGAGCCCCCGTCGCTTCATCCCCAGAAAATAAAGGTGAACCGCTAATCATATCCATTTTCGGCAAGAATTCCTCCTCTATTATCTTGAAAGTTAATGGAATGTCAATAGGACTAAGGCACCGGCTACAGACCGTCTCCACCGTTGTGACCACCTCTCCTTCAACCAAAATGCCCTTTGGGCTGCGTATTAGTCTCACCTCACCATCAATTTTTTGAGCCGTTTCTGGACTAGCAACTTCCTTTAACTGGTAGCGCCGCGTTGAACCAACAGCTTCCTTCAATAATTGAGCCACATTGATAGCTATATCAAAAGAGTCTTCCATTACTTTGCATTCCTTCATTGGTTAAAACACAGTACCAAGATTAAAAGTTGGTTCATTATAGGTTGACTTTATTTTGACTGTCAAGCTATGGCTTTGATACACTTTCAAGACCAAAGGGCCCAGCTTTCAAATCATATAGACGATATTGACGTATGGAGTATAATAACAACTTGCAAGGAGGGGCTTCCAAAAGGTGAAGGGAGTTTCAGGAAAAGAGCAGTTAAAGACAAAGACACAGGAGCAGGTAGAGCTTCAGCGTCAGGAACTTCTTGAGCTAAGCAAAAAGATCTATGCCAATCCCGAAGTTGGTTTCGAGGAAAAAAAGGCAGTAACTTGGCTCACCGACTATTTGGAGCAGAAGGGGTTCTATATTGAAAGAGGCATCTGCAGTTTGCCCACATCATTTAGAGCTACTTTCGGACAGGGTAAACCAGTAACTGCCCTGATAGCTGAATATGATGCTTTGCCCGATATCGGACATGCTTGTGGACATAACATAATTGCGGTCTCATCTATAGGTGCTGCTGTTGCCAGTAAATTTGTAGTCAAGGAATTAGGAGGTACAATTCAGGTTTTGGGTACTCCGGGGGAGGAAATCCTCGGCGGTAAAATAACTATGGTGGAATCTGGGGCTTTCAATAAAGTCGATGTGGCTATGCTGGTACACCCTGGTACTCACAATATGGTAACCACTCAAGCCTTAGCTTGTATTTCCTTGGAGGTAGAATTCTTGGGCAAAGCTGCCCACGCTGCTGCTTGCCCTGAGCAGGGTATTAACGCCTTAGAAGCTATGATTCTCTCCTTTAACGCTATAAATTTTCTCCGCCAACACATCCTGGAGAGGGCTCGCATTCACGGTATCATTACTCACGGCGGTGAAGCTGCCAATATAGTGCCTGCCCATTCAGCTGCTCACTTCTTAATCAGAGCTCAAAATATTTCCTATTTAGAAGAATTAAAGGGAAAGGTTTTGAACTGCTTCAAAGCCGCTGCCTTAGCTACCGGCTGCGGTCTGAAATATCATTGGGGAGAAAAGGTCTATGCGCCCATGAACAGTAATTTGACCTTAGCCCGTCTCTTCGGTTACAATTTGGAACTATTAGGACGTCAAGTAGAGCCTTTTCAACCACGTTTTGGTTTTGGTAGCACCGATATGGGTAATGTTAGTCAAGTGGTTCCGTCTCTTCATCCAACTATAGCTATTGCCTCTACTGAAATATCCACACACTCTCAAGAATTTGCCCAAGCTGCCATATCCGAAGACGGAAACAAAGGGCTTCTGGATGCTGCCAAAGCCTTATCCATGACCATTGTTGACCTTCTTTGCGAACCTGATGTATTAGCTGAGGTTAAAAAAGAATTTCATTGTCAACAAAGCTAATCACAGGAACAGTCTAAGCTTGAAATAGAGGAAAGGAAAAACATGAAAATTATCGTCGATGCTATGGGTGGTGACCATGCCCCTTTCGAAATAGTCAAGGGAGCCGTTGAAGCTGTTGAAGACAATCAAACTGAGGTAATCTTAGTTGGTGACAAAAATGTAATTCAGCCTCTCCTGCCGAGCTCTTCCTCAAACTCCCGTCTTTCTATTGTCAATGCCACAGAAATTATCACATCAGACGAACATCCAATCAAAACCGTACGCACTAAACGCCGCTCCTCTATAGTTGTCGGCTTAAACTTGCTCAAACATGGTGGAGGAGCAGCTTTTGTTTCCGCTGGTAGTACCGGAGCTATTGTCTCAGCATCTATTTTCATCTTGCACAAAATAAAGGGAGTTGACCGACCTGCCTTAGCTGCGCCCCTACCTACTCCATCTCGTTTTTGTCTTCTCCTTGACGTCGGCGCCAATGCTGACTGTAAACCTGCTTTCCTCGTCAATTTTGCCCAGTTAGGTAAACTATATATGGAGAAAATCTTTGGCGTTGATAATCCTCGGGTTGGTTTACTTACTACGGGTGAAGAAAAGATGAAAGGAAATCGCTTAGCGCGAGAGACCCATAAATTACTCACTACCACCAATTTGAATTTTATCGGTAATATAGAAGGAAAAGACATAACTAGGGGGTTAGTTGACATCATTATAACTGACGGCTTCACTGGCAACATGGTACTCAAAGTAATGGAAGGATTTGGAGAAAACCTCTTTGATTTCTTTGAACAAATTCTGGCTGGCGATGCCCGCTACCAGCAGTCTGCTCCCCTTTTTAAATTAGCTCTCGGCTCCTTTGTCAAAAGATTCAATTACAGCGAACATGGAGGAGCTCCTTTGTTAGGAGTAAATGGCAATGTTATTATCACCCATGGTCGCAGCCGGGCTAAGGCTATCAAAAACGCCATTTACTTGGCTCAAAGGACCGCGGAATTCAGACTAACTGAAACCATAGCCGAAGGTTTCAGTGAACAAGAAAAGCAGGCCTCCCTTTCTCAAACCAAACTTTCAAGAGCAATAGATACTTCCTCTCTAACACAAGAACTGGGGTAGAGGTTCATCAACACTTTTGGGCTAATGGGCGGAAACTACCAAATAATCATCATTGGTGGTGGTCCCGCTGGACTTACTAGTGGGCTATATAGCTCCAGGGCTGGAATTAAGACCCTCCTCATTGAGAAGGGGCTGATAGGTGGTCAAATAGTGAATGCGGAAAGAATTGAAAATTACCCTGGGTTTCCTGATGGTATTTCTGGCTCTAAATTAGCCGATTTCATGCATCGACAAGCGGTCAAGCATGGGCTTGAAATCCTTCCTGACGAAGTCACCACCATCGAGAATAAGGCTAAATTTAAAAGGGTAGAGACTAATCAAGGCTCCTTTAATGCCAAGGCTATAATTATTGCCAGCGGCTGTCAACGTCGCAAATTGGAGGTTCCCGGAGAGGACAAATTTCTGGGCAAAGGAGTTTCTTATTGTGCTATTTGCGATGGTCCTCTATTTAAGGATAAAGTTTTGGCAGTAGTTGGTGGTGGCAATGCAGCTATAACAGAAGCTCTTTCCCTAACAAAGTTTGCCTCCTCAATTAAAGTCATTCACCGCCGCCACCAACTTCGAGCCACCAAAGCCCTCCGAGAAAAGGCTTCCGCTGAGCCAAAGATAGAATTCCTCTGGGACACCATAGTCACAGAAATTCAAGGTGATAACATAATGACCCACCTCAAGCTCCAAGAAATAACCACGGGCAAGCTGTCCACTTTAAGATTTGACGGCGTCTTTGTCGCTATCGGTTTGGCACCCAATACAGGTTATTTAAAGGGAAACATCCCTTTAGACAAAGCGGGCTATATCATCACCAATGACCTTATGGAGACAAAAGTACCGGGTATTTTCGCTGCCGGAGATATCCGTTATAATTCCCCCAGACAGGTCATAACTGCTGCTGGCGATGGTGCTATCGCTGCTCTTTCTGCAGAGAGATTCTTAACTCAGTTAGCCTAAAGGCAGACTCTATGAAGAGAAACAGAAGGACTGGAGCCATAGTTGAAAGTCGTTTTTATCAAGGATCTACCTGGTAAAGCTAAGAGGGGGGAAATTAAAGAAGTGGCTGATGGTTATGCCCGCAATTTTTTGCTACCCCGAGGTTTAGCCGTATTAGCTACATCGGGAACCATTCACAGTGTCCAAACATACCGCGAACAAACAATAGAGTCTCAATCCCGGGAACAAGAAAAATTGGCAGAAATAGCACATAATATTGACGGGAAACAAGTCTTTCTGCAAGCCCGATCCGGAGCTCAGGAGCGACTTTTTGGTTCCGTCACTTCAACCGATATAGCCCAAGCCTTGAGTCAGCTCGTTGGCTTTAACATTGATAAAAGAAAAATTGAACTGGATGAACCTCTGCGTAAATTAGGTAACTATGAAATAACAGTCAGATTGTCTAAGGATATTGAAGCTAAAATTGCAGTAATCATTGAAGAGGAAACGGCAAAGTATGATTAGTGACAGACTACCTCCTCACAACATTGAAGCTGAAGAGGCTGTAATTGGCTCTCTCCTTATTGACAGTGAAGCTATATTCAAAATCGCTACTTTTCTCCAACCTGAAGATTTCTTTGAAGAAAAAAATAAATGGCTCTACGACGCTTGTTTATCTCTTTATCAACGCAATGAAGCTATAAATCAGATTACCTTAGCTCATGAGTTAGCACGCCAAGGAAAACTGGATGATGTCGGTGGAGCTGCTTATTTAAGCCACTTAATATCTATTGTCCCCACATCCTTACATATTGAATACTATGCCCAAATTGTATCAAATCTATCGATAATGCGACGGCTAATTAACGTTGGCAGCCAGATCGCCGCCATCGGTTACGAAGCGGAAGCAGATTCCAATGCTGCTCTAAGCAAAGCTGAAGATATTCTATTCAAAGTCCGCCAGAGGCAAGGCGTCAGAGATTTAGTTTCACTGCGCCAGATCCTTGACCAATATTTTGAAGAAACCAGACCCATAGCTCGTCGGGAAGAAGCGCTTGCCCATGTACTTACTGGCTTCGCCGCCGTTGATGATTTTCTGGGAGGGTTACAACGCTCAGACCTTATTATTGTCGCTGCCCGACCCAGCTTAGGAAAAACCAGCTTAGCCTTAGGCATTGCCCGAAATGCTGCCATCAACCAGCGAGCTTGTGTCGCCTTCTTTAGTCTGGAGATGGCACGAGAAGCAGTAGTCCAACGCCTTCTCGCTGCCGAGTCTGGTGTTGATTCAAGACGTATTCGTCTTGGTCTCTATACTGAAGAAGAAGAAAGACACATAATAGATGCCAGTGGTATTCTTTCTGAAGCACCTATTTATGTCGATGATTCCCCCCAGCTCCGGTTAGTAGAAATGAGAAGCAAAGCTCGCCGCCTCCATTTTGAGCGTGGGGTTGATTTAATCATCGTTGATTACCTCCAATTGATGCAGGCAGACAGAAAGGCTGAAAGCCGTGTCCAGGAAATCAGCGAGATAACTCGTGCTTTGAAAGCCTTATCTCGGGACCTCGATGTACCAGTCTTAGCTGTCTCCCAGCTAAGCCGAGCTGTAGAATGGCGAGCTTCTCACCAACCCCAGTTATCTGACCTTAGAGAAAGCGGCAGCATTGAGCAGGACGCTGACGTTGTTTTGTTTATTTACAGAGATGACTTCTATTACAAGGAAGAAGAGTGGTACAAAGAGCACGATATGGACAAAGAACCCTATCCAAAAGGCATTGCTGATATCATCATTGCTAAGCACCGCAATGGACCCACTGGTACTGTCAAGCTACGATTCTTAGACCGGGCAGCCAAATTCGACAACTTAGCCGTCGCTACTACAACTGAGGAGTAAATAAAGTATGACCATTTCCTTCACTGGTTTTCCCGCAGGAGTGAGAAGCACCCCGGTACCTAATCTTTTTCTTACCCAGATAATGCCTCAAATCAAAGATATGGCTGAGCTTAAGACAACACTGCACATTTTTTGGGTAATCTACCACAAGCGAGGCTTTCCTCGCTTCGTAACTCTCACCGAACTACTATCTGATGCTACCTTAATATCAGGGATAGAGGACAAGACTAAGCTTCCTTCGGAAGCTATTCAACGTGCTTTAGACTTAGCCAGCCAGCACGGCACTGTCCTTCACCTTACTCTGCAAAAAGATACCCAGACTGAGGAGGTTTATTTCCTTAACACTCCCGCAGATAGAAAAGTTGTCGCTGACATAAAGCAAGGAAGACTTGAGCTTAGCGGGCTAAAATTTACCAAAGAGCCACCGGTGAGTACTCAACTACCAAATATCTTTAGCCTTTACGAGCAAAATATTGGCATGCTCACCCCCATGATTGCTGAAGAACTTCGCGAAGCAGAAAGACTTTACCCTAAGGAATGGATCCAAGATGCTATTAAGGAAGCTGTTACTTTAAACAAGCGTAACTGGAAATATATCACCCGTATCTTAGAACGATGGGCAACAGAAGGTAAAGATGGAAAGCTTGGGAGAGATTTTAAAAAGGAAACAGATCCCGACAAATATATCCGGGGCAGGTACGGACGCCTGGTCAAACGCTGACCAAGAGTCAAAATCCAGTCCTCTCTG
>CAZJMM010000067.1:0-7268 GCA_964547155.1 uncultured Dehalococcoidaceae bacterium
GGCTCCGGAGGCCAGTGCTCTATCCCCTGAGCTACAGGGGCTTCGGGTAATTATACATTCAAAAATCATTGTAGTAAAGGACATGAAGAGGTAAGCCTTGTATCAGGATGATGTCAACGAGGGCCTTTTTCTTTCCTGATATCTGATAATGGCTTTACTTATCTCCAGGACTGGAAAGATAGTCGCTGCTAATAGAATGACCAGTGCCCAGTCAAAGACGCTTAAGGAAAAGGTACGGAACGGCTCTTGGAGAAACGGCACGTAAATTATTATTAATAACAGCATTGCCTCCCAGCATATGGCGAGATTTAGCCATTTATTCTTAAAGAAACCGATTTTGAATATAGACTTCTTGTCAGAACGGTAGTTGTAAGCTTTGAAGAATTGTATGAGGACGAGGGTAAGGAAACACAAGCCTTGTGCCTCCCACATGCCTCTGCCGGCATCCAGTGCCCACTTGAATATCCCTAAATTCACGAGCATGGACCATACGCCACCTATACTCATTAATATCACCACTGGTTTGGTAAAGATGCCTTGACCCCGGGGTCGTGGCTTTTGTCGCATAATATCCGGGTCAGCCGGGTCAACAGACATGGCAATGGCGGGTAAGCCATCAGTAGCCAGGTTAACATACAAAATCTGAACAGCAACGAGAGGTATGGCTCCAGGAGAAAGCCCGATTAACGAACCAAAGAGAATGGCTACTGCCATTAATAGTATTTCTCCAATGTTAGATGAAAGTAGATACATCAAGTATTTCTTAATATTACCAAAGATACCCCTGCCCTCCTCCACGGCAGCTACAATAGAGGCGAAGTTGTCATCAGTAAGCACCATGTCGGCAGCTTCTTTGGTAACATCAGTGCCAGTAATACCCATAGCCACACCAATGTCAGCTTTTTTCAAAGCCGGAGCATCATTTACCCCATCTCCAGTCATAGCTACTACATGTCCCTTCTTCGTTAAAGCTTCTACAACTCGCAGCTTATGAGCTGGAGAAACCCGGGCATATACTTCTATTTTTTCTACTAAAGCGTCAAGCTGCTCATTGGTCATGTTATCTAGTTCAACTCCAGTTGCAGCCACACCTTCTTTAAGCAAACCCAATTCTTTAGCAATGGCTACGGCAGTCAGCTTATGGTCACCAGTTATCATCACTGACTTTATGTCGGCTTGGTCACAAAGCTTTATCGCTTCTTTAACTTCTTCCCGGGGTGGGTCAATCATGCCGGCAAGACCAACAAAGACCATGTCCTGTTCTATGGCTTCGATTATACCAATGGTATCGGGAAGCTGCTTCTTGTATGCTATGCCTAAGACACGGAGGGCATCGCCTGCCATGTCATGAGCAATGGCAATGATTTTTTCTTTTTCTGCCGAAGTCAAAACTGTTTCCTTTCCGTCTCTTAGGATATGCGTGCAGGAATTCAATATCACCTCAGCGGCGCCTTTGGAGTAGGCAATCTTGCCCTGGGATGTTTGATGGATGGTGGTCATCCTTTTTCTCTCTGAGGAGAAGGGGATTTCACCAATGCGAGGAGATTGGCTATGAAGGTCTTTTTGCCACAAATTGGCTTTAGCTGCAGCTACTACCAAAGCACCTTCGGTAGGATCACCTTTGATTCCCCAACGACCATTGACAGAGGCAAGAGAAGTATCATTGCATAAACTGCTTGCCTGAAGTAATGTTTGCAAAGTGACCTCTTGCCCCGGCTCAATAACTGCACCATTGAAGTAGAATTCGCCTTTAGGCTCGTAGCCAACCCCAGTAATATCAAAAAGCTTGCCATCTGCATAAATACGGCGTATGGTCATCTGGTCTTGGGTGAGGGTACCAGTTTTATCTGAACAGATAAATGTTGTGCAACCAAGGGTCTCTACTGCTGGTAGTTTTCTTATTAAAGCATGGCGTCTTACCATCCGTCGAACGCCGAGAGCCAAACTGATGACAACCACCGCCGGCAAAGCTTCTGGAACCGCCGCCACTGCCAGAGCTACCCCCCAGATAAACATCTCCAGAATCTCATGTCCTCTCCAAATACTAAGCCCAGCCAGAATAAAACACAAACTTAAGGCGCCAATGGCAATATGCTTCCCCATTCTATCGAGGTTAATCTGAAGAGGAGTCTTTTCCACCTGAACTTCCTGGAGCATAGCGGCAATCTTGCCAAATTCGGTAGACATGCCGGTAGCAGTAACGATAGCTGTGCCCCTGCCATAAACAGCCGCCGTCCCCATAAAAATCATGTTTTTCCTGTCGCCAACATTTACTTCTCCTTCTAAGCATTGGCTCATTTTCTCTACAGGAACAGATTCTCCAGTTAGAGGAGCTTCATCTGCCTTTAAGTTGACAGCTTCAATGAGACGGGCATCCGCTGGTATCCGGTCGCCAGTCCTCAGAAGGATTATGTCCCCAGGTACCAATTCACGGGCAGGTATTTCTGTCTCTTTACTATCCCGTAATACTGAAACTGCGGGGGCTGCCATCTTTTTCAGGGCTTCCATAGCTCGCTCAGCTCTGTATTCCTGCATAAAGCCCAAACCAGCGGCGAAAAAAACTATAACAAAAATAAGAATGGCATCGGCTACTTCACCTAAAATAGCTGATAGGGCTACAGCAATAAGGAGAATAATAATGAGGAAGCTCTTGAATTGCTCAATAAAGATCTTCCATGGGGAGATTTTCTCCTTCTCCACCAGTTCATTGGCACCGAATTGAGCCAAGCGCTTCTGGACTTCTTCTTGGCTTAAACCATTGAGGCTTGAGTTCAGAGAGGTTATCGTTTCAGAAACTTCTAAGTTGTGCCAGTTCTTAGAGCCTATCTCCAAGGTTTTCTCCTTTTAAGCACAAAAATAGAAAGCTGGCATAACATCGAAGGTATTTCTGTGCCGACTTCGCATCAAACCGATATCAACTCGCAGCCTATTCAGGAGGCTGGAGCTATACCCATGCCTGCCATAATGGATAACATCACTGATGCTGCCATTACCGAGCCAATCTGCCCACCGGTATTAGCCCCTATGGCGTGCCATAACAGAAAAGACCTTGGGTTTGCCCTCTGCCCTTCTTTTTGCACTACTCGGGATGACATGGGAAAGGCTGAAGTGCCAGCGGCACCGATTAGAGGGTTTATTTTACCTTTGCTGACTCTATACATTATCTTTCCCAGTGCGACACCAGCTACAGTGTCTAAAGAAATAGCTATTATACCAAGAATGAACACTAAAATAGTCTGCCATTGCAGAAAATTGCCGGCAAGCATAGAGGCACCGATGCAGAGTCCAAGAAGAAGAGTCACCGTATTGACCAAGGCACCAGAAGAGACATCAACTAACCGGCTAACCACCCCTGATTCCTTGAGGAAATTCCCAAACATAAGCATACCCATTAATGGCGCACCCATCGGTGCAATCAACATAGTCAGCAAGCCGGCTACAATGGGGAAAAGAACCTTAACCCGCTGGGACACTTTCTTCTCACCATAACTCATCACTACCTTGCGCTCCGTTCTGGAAGTAAGTAGTCTCATGATTGGAGGCTGAATAACAGGCACTAGAGACATATAAGAGTAAGCTGCTATGGACACTGCTGGGAGTAAGTGGCGGGCATATTTAGTAGTAACATAAATAGCAGTGGGACCATCACAAGCACCGATTATAGCAATAGAAGCTGACTCAGGGCGGCTAAATCCTAATGCTAAAGCGAGTAAGAGGGTAAGGAAGATGCCAAACTGTCCAGCAGCTCCGAAGATCAGCACTGAGGGGTTGGCTAACAGTGGACCGAAATCTATCATAGCCCCCAGCCCTATGAAAAGAAGGCAAGGGAATATTTGAGTAAGAATACCACCCTTGTATATGAGATTGATAATGCCACCTTCGTCGCTCGCCGCTAACCCAGCCAGAGGGAGATTGCCCAAGATTATCCCAAAGCCAATGGGGATGAGAAGCAATGGCTCAAAGCCTTTGGCTATCGCCAGATAAATAAGGACACACCCCAGAAATATCAGCAAGCCGCTCTGCCAAGTGAGGTGAATAAAACCAGACAATAAACTAGATAGAATGGCACTCCACACAGAAATTCTCCATTATTCTTGTTTGACTACCTTCAGCTCCTCTTGCCCTCATCTTCCTCTTTGTGGGGAAAGAACCTAATCAAGAGCCGAATTACCAGGGTCAAGATATAGAGGGTTATGAACGTGACCCCCATTCCCGCTATAGTCATAATTCCGCCAAATGCCATATCACTCATGCTTCACCTGTCCTGACGTATCCAAGACTATCCTGAATCAAAAGACTTTCTCCTCTTTAACTTAGCCTTCTCGATTTTTCGCAAAACGTGGCAATTATAACGCTCGAAATGGGGGTTGTTCAAGAGCCATTTGGGCTTATTCCGCGGTCCTTTATAATACGGAGCAAAAGCTTCCTTTAAGATTTGAGTTAACACTCTCCAACTATGCGATAAAAGGTATGACCCAAAATATCATCAGGAGAACATATTGGATTATTAGGCTAACAACCACAAAAGGCACTGAATAAGTGAAGAATTCTTTTAATTGAATTTTGCAGGTGTCCTCCTTTTCGCAAAGACTTTGAGCAACAAAAAGAGCAGGAGCACCTGCTATAGTCAGGTTGCTACCAAGAGTTCCGGCCCATAATAAAGCCCACCACAAAGGCCAGGGGGAAATATTGGCTGAAGCAGCAACGTCCTTTATTAAATACAAAAAGGCAAGAATATAAGCATCATGTTCCACAACACCGACTACTGGCGCGGTGATCCAATAAAGCAAGGTCGAACCAGCGATGAGATTATGCTGGAAATATGGTGATAAAGCATTCGCAACAATGCCAATCACGCCTACATGGTTGATGCCACCGACTAAGACAAAAAGCACAATATAAAACATTAATGCTCGCCAGTCCAATTCAGTGATGATGGTTTCAAAGCTTGGGCTCTCCAGTTGCTTGGAGAAGATTTCGCTGATGAGAACGAGGGCTATTGTCCCGATTAGGGCAATGAATCCTAAATGAAGACCAATTACCTGACGGAAGGACATTGCCAAAATGGTTGCCAGGAACAAGCCTACAGACACAGCAGCGAATTTCTTATTCCTTATATGATCCCCCGGATTCACACCGACTATTTCAGCAATGGCGGCAATATCGATAGCAGATGTAGAATACATTTTTCTAAACTTAAGTTGATACATAAAAAAGGCGGTAAGCAAAAAGGTTACTGTCAGCAAAGGGAAAGAAGAAGGTTTGCCCATTTGCCAAATAAATCCGGAGAATTCTATCTTGGAAACAGAATGAAGCATCTGTGGAGGCAAGTCACCTAATAATAAGGCGGTGCCCATAAAATTGGCACATAAACCTACAAAGATTAAGAAAGGGAAGGAACCCAATTTCATCTGCCTGGTTATGTGAAAGACTACTGGTGCCATCATCAAAATTACAACTACGTTATCTACAAACATAGAAATAAACCCAGAGATAATGCCGATAAGAACCAGGAAGATAGCTATGTTGTTTCGAGAAAGCCTTAACGCCATTACCGCGAAATACTGTGGGAGACCTGTTTTACCAAAGTAAGACGCAATTATCCAGATACTAAAAAGTATGGCGATAACATTCCAGTCTACGAACATGAAGGCTTCACGTTCATTCATCACCCCTAACAGCACCATCAAAACCACACCCACTAAACCAACTGCTGCCCTATCTAACTTACCCCAAATGATTACACCGATGGCGATTAAGAAAACGGTGAGGGCAATAATTTGTATAGACTCCATAGTTATTACTCCATAGTAATTTCTTTATTTTACAATTTATCGGCAATTTCAGTTTGTATCTAAGGCAGATATTGTAGCAGGTTACTGGCAACACTGCCTTATCCAGTGCTGCCACAAAAGGTAAGGAAATAACCAAGTACAGGACTTCTCAGGCAGTTTCAAATCTTCCTTGCGAAGCATGGCACTGAAAAGAAAACCTATATCTTTAGTTCGGTTTATACTCTGTAAGCCGATAAGAAGTCCATTATGACTTATCAAACGGAGATAATCTCTTCCCCAGTTTTTCTCAATTATTTCCAAGTCATTGGCTCTCTCTGGATGAATATTTGCTGTAGTAATACCAATAGAAACAGCCTGTGTACCGAAAATATCTACGCCAGTAATATTCATTGACCCATGATATTGGCGGTCATCTCCAAGGCAATTATTGGCGACAATTTCAGCCTGCTGTTTAGCATTGTGCCACAATAGATTTAAGGCTTTATCCCCAGTAATAAAATCTGTAGTTTCTGTGCAGTCACCACAAGCATAGATATTGCCTATATTGGTTGTCATCTGGCTATCTACCTCGATACCACCAAGCTTACCAATTTTGAGTCCCATTTCCCGAGCAAGTCCCACATTTGGTTTCATTCCAGCAGCCAGAATCACTGTATCGCATTTTACTTCTTGCTTGTCTGTTATTATCCTGGCAACCTCACCATTTCCAATGATGTTGGTGACTTTTTCCTTGACGGATACCCTGATTCCGTTCTTCTCTAAGAGTTCTTTCAACAGTGCTGCTGGCTTCATGTCAAAAGCACGAGGTAGTATCCAATCCAGCAACTCTACTATGTGAACCTTATAGCCTTTTTTCTTCAAAGCTACGGCTACTTCAACACCAATGAAACCGGAACCAATAACAACAGCTTTTTCCCCTAACCAGCTACACAACTTATCAGCATCAGATAGCGACTTGAAAGCAAAAATCCCTTCCTTATCTAAACCCTGTATAGGAGGTACTATTGCCTCGCTGCCAGTGGCTATAACTAATTTGTCATATGGAACAGCCTGATTTGATAAGAACACCTGGTTATTCTTGGTATCAATACTTTCGACCCTTTCACCAAAAACAGTTCTTATCCCCTCTCGTGTGTAGTCTTTAAGACCTTTAAGAAAAATTTGGTCTCGGCTTAAGCTGCCGGCAAGGTAATGAGGCAAAACACAAGGGGAATACAAAGGACATGACTCTTCCGAGATTAAAGTAACATTGGCATTAGTGTTGTGTTTCTTAACAATCGATGCGGTAGTATTACCAGCAATACCATCACCTATAATGGTGATATCCATAGTTGCATTAATCATATCACAGTTACAATATCTGACAAAGAATTCAGGAAGGAGTATTTGACAGCCATATCTTTTTGGGGTTATTCTATTAAGAATTTATGGAATAGAAGGGCAAGATACTTACTATAGAAGACAAGGAGAAGC
>CAZJMM010000068.1:0-7199 GCA_964547155.1 uncultured Dehalococcoidaceae bacterium
GGAAAGTTTCCTACCGGCTGATGATTATGAAGAACGATACCAAAATAGATTTGTCTGGCTGTATTATCCATCTTATTCACTCACAATTGACAAGAAGCCTTAGTGGGATACGCCTACGAAGGTGCTGCTTTTGCTGTCAATTTACCCTTCAATCGACGTATAGGCTGTCAGTAATTTCATCGCCTATATGTCGGGCGGCTACTTCTTTATAGTGATATTCCGTCTTAATCTGAGGACTACATCCACTGGCAGATATACACTTGTAAGCATTAAGCAAAACTTGCCGCTGCAAGTTCAAGCCGCGATGAACCATGTTAATGTCCCACATCGGTCTCTTACTTGCCCACCAGAACTGGTCACTGTGGAGGGCTTGGTCAAGAAGACTGCGGGCAATACTGGCAAAATAGCGACTGGAAGGGTTATCCGCCACCTCATAGGCTTTAAGAGTCACATCCATAACAATGGAAAGGTGCTCCCACTGCATCTGGTGAACAGGATTATCTTTGTTCTTCCATAGAGGATAATAGTTGCGGGCTTTGAGGTCATCGCCAGTAGTGCTCCAGGAGGATGGTCTTGGCTCAATTCGGCTTCCTTTTGGGAAAAGTTCTAAAAGCTCACTGATGGTGACTATTTCTATTTGTTTAATTTCGCCATTACGCTGAAATTCAAAGAGTCTTCGGTGTTGTTCCGCTAAGGGTTTCTGCTGCACAGTCCCTTTATCAAGCTCCACCGGCTCAAGGGTCTCGTAGACCTCAGCCAGAAATAACTTCTCCCAGTTTCGGATATGATGTCCAAAGGTCTCAGCATCCATAGCCGTAACTACATAAATGTCGCCTTCACCATTATATAGCTGCTTAAGATGGTCAATAAAACCCTTGCCATCAATGTCTTTGAAACTTATCTTATTACTCAGAATATCATCTCTAAAGAAAACAGCTAATCGCTCTTCATCATAACCAGTTTCATGAATCACATCCATAGGCCAAACTACAGGGCAAGCAACGCCGCTGAGAATAATCCACTCGTGGCGAGACTCAATAACTGGTTCAACAATGTCTCGGGAATAACACATTTCCGGCGGGAAGAAGCCTCTAGGAATATAAACATCACCAAAGAAGTGGCGGTTAGTCAGATGATTACGCCTGACCTGTCTTTCCATTTCCTCCGTAGGTATTAAGGGAAGGATGGGATGGTATTTAGCCGAACCAGTGAATTCAATTTTCCTGTCCTCAGCCAGTTTCTTTAGTTTATTGATTATGTCTGAGTGCCCGCATTCCCAGAGCATTTCAGTGAGCACACCGTTGATATTTACGGTAGCTTTAGCATGAGGGTACTCTTGGAGAACCTCGAGCAAAGGACGATAAGCTTCATTACTTACCTTTAGAAGTATACCTCGAACTTGTGTTGGCGGTTGATAGAAATGAAAAAGCGGTGCCCAATAAATCATTGACGATTCCTTTTTCTTTCTTCAAAGGCAAAAAAGGCTGCCCCAATTATACCAGAGTTATTACCTAACTTAGCTCGAACAATGCGTGCGGTACGCACTGGCAAGGAGAAAGCTCTTTCTTTTACTACCTTTCGGGCAGGCTCGAGGAGCAAGTCTCCCATTTGAGCTACTCCGCCACCAACTACAATACATTCTGGGTTAAAAATGTTGACCAGATTTACCATACCAATACCTAAATAATAGGCAGCCTCGTTAATAACATCACAAGCTAAAGAGTCACCTCGGCCGGCTGCCTGGGCAAGTAGCTTAGCATCAATATTTTCCAGTTTACCTCCTGCAAGTGTGACCAAAGAACTTCTCTCTCCTTGATTAAGACGTCTTATTGCCTCTTTAGCCATAGCTGTGCCCGAAGCTAAGGTCTCTAAGCAACCAATATTGCCGCAGTTGCACCGTTGTCCATTAACATCCACCGTCATATGTCCTATTTCCCCAGCACAGCCATCAGTCCCGGTATAAAGCTGCCCACCCAGAATTATGCCACCACCAATACCAGTACCTACAGTAAGATAAATTAGGTTAGAAACACCCTTACCAGCTCCAAGACGATGTTCGCCCAAAGCGGCAGCACTAGCATCATTAATAAGATAGGTTTTCACACCTATCTTCTCAGTCACAATGCTCTGTAAGGGTATATTGTACCAGCCAGGAAGATTTGGTGATTTAGTTACCAATCCTTTTCTAATATCCAAGGCTCCAGCAGCGGCCACACCGACACCTTTTAACTCCGAATCTTTAATACCAGCCTGCTTCAAAGTTCGGTGAGTTAGAGAAAGGAGTCGCTTTATTACAGTTTCCGGTCCCTCCTCGGCTAAAGCAAGGCAGTAACCCCGCGATATGATTTCTCCCTTGATTGAGACCAATCCAGCAGCGATCTTGGTACCACCCAAGTCTACAGCTAAAACCAGTTGCCGGTCAGTTTTAGGCATGCTTCCTCACCTGCAGAACCTGCTGGTAAGCGGCTTCATATTTCGAAGCTGAATTCCGCCAAGAAAAGTCAAGCGCCATAACCCGCTGTTGCGTTTCATACCAAGCTTGTTTGTTCCTGAATGTCTCTATTGCTCTCTTGACAGCCGTTATTAGAGCTTCAGGAGTATAGTCTTTAAAGACAAAACCATTGCCTCTGCTAAGGTCAGCAGTCAGCTCAGGCACAGTATCAACCAGACCACCAGTGTGACGGACTATTGGCAATGCCCCGTAGCGCATAGCAATGAGTTGCCCCAGACCACAGGGTTCAAAGCGAGATGGCATCAGAAACGCATCACAACCAGCATAAATAAGATGAGCCAGGGGATTATCAAAAGTCACAAATAAAGCTATTTGCTGAGAATATCTCGAAGCTATTTGTTTCAGCATATCTTCGTAATGTTCTCTACCTCTGCCAAGGATGACTAACTGAACTTTTGTCTCTTTCAAAAGAGGGTCAATGGCTTTCTCTAAAATATCAAAACCTTTTTGTTCATCAAGACGTTGTACTATCCCAATCATAGGAATTTCAGCCCCTTGTGGTAAATTCGCCCGTTTTTGCAAAGCTAATTTATTACCAATTCGTTTCTCCAAAGTTGAAGAATTGTATCTGACTGGTATATAGGGGTCGGTTTCTGAATTATATTCTTCGTAATCAATACCATTAACTATACCTACAAGAGATTCACGGCGGTAGTTCAGAAGAGCCTCGAGCCCCTCTCCATATTCTGGAGTAACAATTTCTTCAGCATAAGTTTCGCTGACTGTAGTCACCAAATCAGCCCACAAAATTCCCTGGCTCATGAAATTGAGAGGCGGTTTCGGAGCACCCCGGGGATAATCTTCCCAGTCCTTTTTCAAGTTAGATGTAATTAGGAAAGCTCTGTCGAAGGCTCCTTGGTAGGCTAAATTATGGATAGTAAATATCGAACCGTAAGGGTAGCTGGCTTTCTTTTGCCACATAACCGTCAAAGCCGCATGCCAATCGTGACAATGGACTATTTCCGGTTGCCAGTCAAGTTGGGGCAACACTTCAAAAACAGCTCTTGAAAAGAAAAGGAACCGCTCCAGATCATTCTTACCGTATACTTCTTTACCTCCAAAATAATTGAGGCTTTCAATCATATATACCGGAACTTTATCTTTCAGGGTGGTAATCCTTAAAGTGACTGATTCTGTTTTTCCTGGCATGGATAACTTGAAACCACCTTTAAGTGTGTCCCCCGAATATTGACTGACATCGATGCAACCATATTGAGGAATAATCACCCGGACATCGTGCCCGAGCCCTGTCAAGGCTTTAGGTAAAGAACCGATAACGTCAGCCAGACCCCCCACCTTAGCCAGGGGAGTAACTTCGGAGGCGACAAAAAGGATTTTCATCGCCTGATATTTTGCTCTCTATTCTTGAAATGACGGTAGTCAATATCCGGAAAGAGCTTGTCTTCTTCCCAGAATTGTTCACACAACTTTTTAGCGTTTTCATCTATCTGTCCCGATTCAATCAAGTCAACCAATTTGTAGAATTTGCCTACATGTCCTCGGTAATAATCAGGATTCTCATAATACCCAAAGCGCTCCTCAGCGTAATTTTTGGCTTGTTCAGTGGCTATCAGAAAAGCCCAGTCGCTGGATTGTAGCAGAAGTAATTCCCGAGCTGCCTGATTAAGAACTTGCTTTAAAACCCCTTTGCCATTAGGATGCCTGGCAACAGTTTCCTCCATTTTTAATTCAGCGGAATGGACAATGGGTAGCATCCATTCGTTGTCTACATTCTGCCAGGTAAAGTGCCCACCACCCAACCCCCAAGAGCCTTCCGGTAGGACCAGGACATCCACGGGTGGGTGTTGTTCAATATACTCACTGGCTGTTGTTAATTCTACTACCTCACTCTGGCTCAAGCGCCGCAGAACCTGTTTTATCCAGTCAACTCCCTCAAACCACCAGTGCCCAAAAAGCTCGGTGTCATAAGCAGCGGCTACAATGCCAAATTTACCACTCTCCTGGTAGAAATTGACCAGCAATTCTTCAACCAGATGACTGTAATGGGAACTATGTTGTTCAACCTGCCGTGCCGCCCAGTAAGGGTCATAGTATTCTTTCCAGGCTAAATCAACCTTAGCCCCAGTAACTTTCCAGTAATGAAGCCCGGAAATACCATCTTTCTTGTGAAATTCACGATAGTGAAAATCACCAGGATAACCCCACTCTGCTGACCAGACCTGCATGCTGGTGCGATTGTTTCTACCAATGACAGCCACCTCCGGTGTTTGAACCCAGTAAGGGAGACAGGTCGTTTTTTGTGTAGGCTCGATATATCCCGTTAATGGCACCACGTAGCGCCGTGATATGTTACCGTAAGGACCAATCACCTCCTCTCGAGCCTTACCCACCGGCTGCCCTCCTTCTACAGTATGGGTCTCAGCAAAGAAGCAACTGATACCCAACTCGGACAAGAAATGCTCGATTCCAGGCTTGATGTAAGTTATTCCTTCAGTGCCAGTATAAAAAGCTGGGCGATAGCCGCACTCAGGCAACCAGACCGACCTGGGGCTGGTTCCGAAGTGATGTCGGTAACTTTCAACACCAGTTTTCAGTTGAGCATAAATGGAGGAATCCCGCTCCAAAAGGGGTAGATAAGCGTGGGTAGCAGCGCTGGTAGTAATTTCTATGCATCCCTCATCCTGAAGGTTTTTGAAAGCTAAGACTATATTCCCGTTAAAAATATCTCTGAAAGCGGATAGTATTTGCTGGTACCTATCTAAGTAGAAACGTGCCAAATATAAAAGATGTCCTTCACCAGCCTTTTCAAAACGGTCCACATCACCTTGAGCCCGCTGGATTTTATCCTCAAGGAATTCTTCCAAATGCTCGAGAACCACAGAATCGGCTAATTGTTCAACCAACACTGGGGTAAGGCTTAAGGTTAACTTGAATGAACAATTCTCTTGTCTCAGCTCATACAAAGCCATCAACAGCGGCAAGTAGGTCCCCGAGGTAGCTTCATGGAGCCATTCTTCACCATGAGGCCAGCTACCATCACGCCAGCGTTCAGGGATACGGCAGTAGGGAAGGTGACTGTGAAGAACAAAAGCAAAAGCTCCTGCCTTCATGATTGCTATATTCCGTAGCGTTTGGGGATTTTTCTGCTTACACTGGCACCACTGGAGACGATATCCCCGTCGAAGTCAGCCCTCTCCACCCAGCAGCCAATCTTGCAGTTGCGCCCAATTTTAATCCCACCAGGTATTTTGGCACCTTTTCCCACTAAGGTGATGCCAGTGTTTAAATAGTCTGGTTCCTCTTGGTTCGGTGTCAAATCAGTACCATAGCCAATATGAGAGCCAGCGCCAATCCAAGCCTGTTTGTCAATAATACAACGCTCAACAACAGCCCCCTTGCCTACGGTAACATCATTGAAAACAATAGAATCTCTAACTTTAGCATCTTCCTCAATAAATACTCCCGGGAAAATGACCGAGTTGAAGACCTCGCCATTTATGATAGCACCGTTAGCTACGATGCTTCTCGCTACATTTGCCTTTGGTCCTAATTTAACCGGAGGCATATTTTGAAAAATGGTCCTTATCTCAGTTTCAGGGTTGTAGAGATTCAAATCAGGCAGATCAACAATCAAGTCCATATTGGCTTGCCAGTAAGAATCAACAGTACCAACGTCACGCCAGTAACCCCGATATCTATATCCATAGACCTTATGAGTATTAATGATCTGAGGGATAATGTCCCGCCCAAAGTCATGACCGCTCTTCTTGTCCATGCTGTCTGGTTCCAGTACTTCCATAAGGACATTCTTATTGAACACGTATATCCCCATAGAAGCTAAGTTACTTCTGGGTTCCTTGGGCTTTTCCTCAAAAGCAACTACCCGCTCATTGTGGTCAAGGGTGATAATGCCAAACCGTGAGGCTTCTAATATAGGAACCTCAACCACGCCCACTGTAACATCTGCTCCTCTACTTCGATGAGAGTTTATCATGTGGTCATAGCGCATGGCATAGATATGGTCACCAGCTAAGATGAGAACTTCATCCACTTTCTGTTCTTCTACATAATAGAGATTCTGATAGACAGCATCGGCTGTCCCTTTATACCAATCACGCCCGCTGCGACTAAGAAAAGGTTGGAGTATCACAATGCCACCTTTAGTTCTGTCCATGTCCCATGGTCTACCAACGCCGATATGTTGAGCCAAAGAGCGGGGGTTAAACTGAGTCAGCACTGCAACATTATGAATGCCAGAATTAATACAGTTGCTCAAGGCAAAATCAATAATGCGATATTTACCACCAAAAGGTACTGCTGGCTTAGCTCTTTCTAATGACAGAATGCTCAGCCTTTCGCTGGCACCTCCAGCTAAAATTAAAGTCAGTACTCTCTCCATGCAATCGCCACCTCCGGTCACCTCTATTTTTGCCCAATCTCATCATTCTGTCAACTTCGTCTACTATGACTATCCACGGCACAAAGTCAAATGGGAACGAAGCCAATCTTTGATAACGAGGCGTCTAAAGCTGGCATAGTTCGGCGATTAAGAGGTCAAGGGCTAACTCTTCGCCATATTTTCCGGTCTTGATAGCCAGGTCAGTTTCCACAATTTTGTGATACACTTCTCGTACACGGTCTAATGTATACGCCTTAGCCTGCGTCAATGTTTTGTCAAAGGGATAATCCTTCAGTAAACCTAATTTCTTTTGCGCCTCCTCTCGAG
>CAZJMM010000069.1:0-5131 GCA_964547155.1 uncultured Dehalococcoidaceae bacterium
GTCTGAGGTTCTCGGTAGCAGAGGAATGCACTGGGATGTATACAATAGACCCAATGAAAGAGATTTGCTGAAAGCTGAAATATTCCTGGAGGAAATTCTAGAAGATTATTACGAAGGGGGAGTGGAAGCAGCTCCTCTCTCCCAATACGTTTGCATCGCTTGATGTGGCAAATTTCCTCCCGGTTGAACAGCTCGTTTCGCAGTCTTCCATTAAATGCTTCTATGATAAAAAGATTACTGCCCAGTCCAGGGCTAATTATATATTTATAGGAAGGAGACATTATTTATAAAGATGGCTGTTCGTGGTGTTTACACAAAAGAAGAGAAGAAGATAGTAGCGGATTTTGAGAAACATGCAGACATGCTATTTGGGTGGGCTAAGTCATTACCCAGGTGGGTTGCCACTGAAGAATCAATTAAGAATATGGCTCTTGCCGTAGATTATTGGAATCCTTTATGGCGCGATGACAATTATGCTGCTGGTACCAGATGGGGCGGCATCATTGCCCCCCCAATGTACCAGGACTGCGCAAAGCCGGCAGTAGCTATGCCGGAAGTACCGCCGAGTGTTGGTTATCTCACTCATTGGTATTTAGGGGAGGACTGGGAGCTCTTTAAGCCTGTACGCGTGAATGATTTATTCAAGGTTTGGCGTAGGCATCCTGCATTAGTGGATATAACGAGCCTGGATGGAAATGGACCACGCAAGTTTAAGTTAGTCGACTATGACTTCGACGTTATAAATCAGAGAGACGAACTTGTTAACACATTCAAGCTATATATAGAAATAACTATCATCCCTGAACCACCGAC
The DNA here is from genome assembly GCA_964547155.1 of uncultured Dehalococcoidaceae bacterium. Taxonomy (GTDB): domain Bacteria; phylum Chloroflexota; class Dehalococcoidia; order GIF9; family DYGU01; genus CAZJMM01. The sequence continues at coordinate 814 of CAZJMM010000069.1, forward strand.
ACTGGAGATGCTAGACACCAAACCTGATTATATATACACGAAGGAAGAACTGGAATTTATTAACCGTATCGCTGACGAGGAAGAGATACGTGGTGCTGATATTCGGTACTGGGAGGACGTTAGCATCGGTGAGGAGCTCAGACCAGTTGTCTTGGGTCCAACTACTATCTGGGACCAGCTCGTATTTTTCGCAGGCCGTCAAGAGCTTCCTCTTCTCCCCATGAGGGAACTGCACAAGAGTAGACCAGAGATGCTTCAGTTAGACCCTGTTACAGGCGTAACCCACAGCGATATTGAATGGCATTTTTCGGACCGACAAGCTCAAATACGAGGCGAGCCGCGTGCTTTTCATTTCGGCGCCTTAGCGCGGCAATTGATGGCGCGTCTGGTAACCAATTGGATGGGAGACGATGGTTTCTTAAGGAAGTTCAATTGGCGACATTTGGCACGGACTGCCGTCGGCGATACTATTGTTGCCAGGGGCAAGGTAACAGATAAGCGTGTCGGGGATGACGAGCACTTGGTTGACCTTAAGGTTTGGGTAGAGAATATGAGAGGTAATATTACGGAGGTGGCTATAGCCACAGTAAGTCTCTGTTCAAAAGAAGCTCCCCATAAATGCAAATAGTGTATAGCTAACGCTCATTTGTCATCCTGAAAGAATGCGTGATAAACAGGTACCTTAAGGAGAAAAAACAAAATGGCTAAAATTAAAGTAGGTGATAAAGTCAGAATTAAAAAACGGACAGATTGGCCTTCACCTCCCGGATATAGATTGGCTAACGCGGAAGGAACAGTTGTTAAATGGGTTGAATCGGAAGATGTAATGGAAGATTTCCAGGACTACGTTTATATCCAGCTGGAAAAGGCTGAGGGTGAGGGTAAGGTATACATTGGCAACAAAATGTTTTTTCGGGCGGAGGACCTGGAGAGGATATAACCAGAGTTCAGTGTTCTTACCAGGATTTACAGAACACCAAATCTCTCTTACGCCTCAAATGATTTGGAAAATGCCCTGCAATAAGACAGTATAAATGAAAATTTGAAAAGAGGGCAGCTTACCATGAAGTGTCTACTGATCTACTTCTCGCAAACAGGGAACACAGAGAAGGTCGCAAAGGCAATTCAAATAGGGGTGAGGCAAGCGGCAGGTCATTGTGATATCGTTAAGATTAAGGAAGCAAATCCGCGACGCTTATACAAATATGATTTAATTGGCTTAGGCTCCCCCGTATTCCATTTAAAGGAACCCGGCAATATTGACGTCTTCATAAACAATATGCGCTTTGTCGGGGGAAAGCACATTTTTTCCTTTTGTACCCACTGCACTATGGGAATGCGCTATTTCCCCAGCGTAGTTCCAAAGCTACAAAAGAAGGGTTTAATAGTTATAGGATGGCATGACTGGTATGCACATTCTTGGGGTCCGATAATCCAGCCTACGCCGTATCTGACCGATGGACATCCCGATGAAATTGACTTGCAGGAGGCGGAGGACTTTGGTAGGGAGATGGTGCGGCTTAGTCAGAGGATATATGCTGGTGAGACCAACCTCATTCCCAAAGCACCAGCTAAAGTTGCCCCGCCGGTTTTGGATGAGGGACATACTGGTTCCCCTTTTAATTTTAAGGACTTTGTGAAATATGACAGGGAAAAATGCAGATACCCCAAATGCCGACTCTGCATGGATAACTGCCCTATGGATGGCATTGATTTGACAGTTGATCCTCCTATTATTGCGAAACCTTGCCTGGATTGTATGTTTTGTGAGGCTATTTGTCCTTCGGGAGCCATCAGTGTTGCCGATGATTTGCTTGAATCTGCTGCGCGGAAGGTTCGTGACCGACTGAAAAGTACAGCCACTAAGGAATTGGCGAAGGCTGAGGCACAGGGACATTTCAGGCGGCTATTCCCGGAGGAAAAGGTCGGTTGGGATACCCCGGTTTATAAAGTGCACAGTAAACACCCGCGATGGATCATCGGGAAAGGTCCACAATAAACATTGGTTCCTGTCTATATTTGATGCTCGAGCTCCAGGATGGCATTAGTAATTGCCTGGATTTAAACAAAGGTTATAAAACCTGCAACATTACCGGGCTCTTTCAAATGATGTGTTGGAGAGTCATTGCAATATTGACATATCCGTTAGAGGAATTTACAGTACGAGCGTTATAAGTATCTTGACACCCCACTTAGTCATGTTTCGACCATAAACCACAAACAAGGAGGATGAGCCAATGGTTGCTCCAAAAATTCGCTTATACAATCCAACCTATCAAGCAAAGCGAGAACCATCTGCCTTACGACCAAAACAAATTTCCGATCTCAAGGGCAAGTCGGTGGTCATCTTAGACAATGCATGGTGGATTTGGGAGCAGACATTGCCCACACTCACTGAGGCATTCTCAAAGCAATATGGCGTCTCAAAGACCACCATCTACAAAGTACCGAGAGCAGGGGCTCCTCCGCCTGGTGTGCTTGAAAAAGCGGCAAAGGAGGGGGACTGTGCCATCCTCAGCCTCGCCTATGGAGGACCGGAGATAGTAGCAACTCTGGACAATGCCATCGCACTAGCCAAAGCAGGTCTGCCTACGGTCTGCATCGCGGTTGACAGTTACTTCTGGGACAAGATGGCTCGGTCACGAAGAGTTAACCTTCCCGTTGTCATAATTCCGGCGATGGATCCAGAGGGGCTTCCAGTGGAGAAGGCTATCGAGCTAATGGAAGCAGCCATCCCCAACATAATCAACGGGCTCAAGAATCCCCCGAAGCCTCAAATTGAGGAACCAATAACAGAACCTTTCATAGAGGTCCCCGATTCTCTCGACGAAATATATAATATTATGTATCAGCGAGATTGGACTGATGGACTCCCGGTAATACCCCCCACCGAAGAAAGAGTACATAAGATGCTCGCCCACGTTCACAGGGATGCTGAAGAAGTCGTCGGGGAGCTGCCGCCGTTACGGGGTGTGGCTACACTCGGCAATATCGCTGCCAATGCGGTTATGGCTGGCTGTCTGCCGGAGTACATGCCTCTTCTAATGGCTATGGTGCGAGCCTGTGGCGAGATAGACATCAGTTTGACTAACACACTCACTGGCGGAGCCCCGGTAACACCAATGACTATCATCAATGGTCCCGTACGCAATGAACTGGATATCAATTGCTCCCGTGGTTTGCTGGGCCCGGGAAGACGCAGCAACGCTACGCTGGGTCGTGCACTCCAGTTCATGCTGCACAACATAGGGGGCGCCACACTCCGTATCACTATGCCCGATTACATGAGCAACCCAGGTCGTTACACCTTTTGCTTCGGAGAGAATGAAGAGGAAAGCCCCTGGGAATCCCTACATGTGGAACGAGGATTCTCACGCGAGACCAGTACTGTCACCATTACTAGCGTTTCGTCCCTTATCCAGAATGCAACCTATACTTACGACTGGCAAACTATTCTAACTGTCCTAGCCGATTCCATGGCTTACTTCGGATGCCATACTGTCATACAGGGCACAGGCATAGTGTGGGTCTTCATCACCCCTGAGCACGCAAATCGGCTTACCAGCTATGGGCTCTCCAAGAAAGACGTCAAAGAATACATCTGGGAGAAAGCCAGAATTCCTGTCTCTCAGTTTCCCGAAAAACTGGTACCTTATCCCCACAAATTATTGGAGACCAACGGGCAAGTGCGGGTCGTGAACAGCCCTGACGATGTCAAAATCGTGGTGGCAAGTGGTCCAGGAAGGTACTATGCGCTGGTGATGACCGGCGTTCCGGCTCCAGCAGGAATGGATGTGTTGGCTACCGCACCTATAACATAGCAGTCCGCTTGGTCTCTTGACAGTATACACGTAATGAGTATAATTGTCCCAGGCTAAGAAATTTGCTAGGACGTACGATTTTTGAGTCGCCGGTGGTTAGTGGTCAAGCATTAATCAATTCTTCTTATTGATTCCAAAAAGCGTACCCCTTAAGTCAAGACGCTTTTGAAGGGAGGTGATAGATGGGCTAATTCATTCGCAGTTCCACATTTAATTAAACCGTTTTCAATATTAAAGAAAGGAGGATATGACAATTGAAAAAAGTATTTTTTGGCTTTTTGATGATGGTAATAGTTGTGGCTGTAGTCTTGAGCGCCTGTGCTCCGACACCAACTCCGACCCCAGCACCAACCCCTACACCAACTCCAACTCCGACGCCTCCAAAAGTTGTAGAACTCAAGTTTGCTTCTTTTGACCCAGAAATGCATTACAAGACTCAGGTGATGAAATGGTTTGCTGAAGAGTTGGACAAGCGCACCCAAGGCAGGGTGAAGACG
>CAZJMM010000069.1:5141-7156 GCA_964547155.1 uncultured Dehalococcoidaceae bacterium
TATACGGGCGGGGCTTTGGGCGGCGCTACTGAAATTGCTGATAACGTTAGAAAGGGGATTGCTGATCTGGGATTGGTCAATCTTGGTTTCATTCCCGGTGATGTACCAACGGCTGCAGTCATTGATATACCCTTACTTATGCCTTCCGTAGCTTTTGTGGAGTATATAGGTTGGGAGCTTCACTACGGTGGTTACTTAGACATTAAGGGTACGAAATTACTTGCTGTGGCGGGGCATGAGCCCGGTACACTGATGACAGGTAAGAAAAAAGTTACCACTGTAGAGGGTTTTAAAGGACTGAACCTCTTTAACCCGGGAGACTGGGTACCTGCTTCCAAAAAGTTAGGGTTCACGGTTGTGCCACTACCCCCACCAGAAATCTTTTCGGCTTTCGAGCGCGGTCTGGTTGACGGCGGGATGGCAGGAATTGGACTTCCTGTGGCATTGAAAATGGAGGGCATGCTGAAGTATGTTGTTCGGGGCGGCTGGGGTAACACTGCTGCTGTATGCATCATGAACATTGATAAGTGGAATAGCCTGCCTCCAGATATCCAACTGATAGTGGCAGAAACAGGTCGTGAAATGAATTCGCGCTGGACAGACCTCGCTTATGAAGCAGCAAACAACGCTTTTAAAGTTTTTCAGAATGCCGGGGCAGAAATATATTCTTTCAGCCCGCAGGAGTGGGATAAACTTAAGGTGATATTAGCACCCCTGGCGGATGAATGGGCGAGTGAGATGAATGCTAAGGGATTACCCGGCACGGAAGTTAAAGAAATAGTTTTGCGGGGTCTAAAGAAAATGGGGTATTAGGGAATAAGGACCCGTGAAGAGATGGCGTGACTTAGGTGAGGGTTTCTCTAAAGGTGCGGGCAACAGAGTTGCCCGCACCTTGGAAGTAGGGCTACATAGTATATCTCAAGGGCTCATGTGGCTTGGTGTGGGCGTATTCATTCTGGTTATTCTACTGATTGTAATTAATGTTGCCAGGCGTTATCTGCTCAATGCTCCTATAACAGGGGTCTATGACATAGTTGAACTGGCAATGCTTCCCACCATTTTTTGGGCTATGGTTTATGTCACGTTTAAGGGAGGGAATATAAGTTTAGCACTTCTCGTTTCGCGGTTTCCAAGGCAGGCTCAAGGAATCATAAACTCTATTATGCTCTTTATCGGGGCTGGGCTTTTTGCTGTCCTGAGTTGGCAGCTTGGACTTGCCGGATGGGATTGGATGCAACTTGGACGATATAGCATTAACTTAGGTGTCCCACTTTACCCCTTTAAGTTTGTAGCCGCCTTAGGGTCTGCCGTGATTTGCTTAGAATTGTTGGCAAGTTTTGTGCATTCTCTGGGTAAGTCAAGATAAGCTGAAGCATTTTTCATTGCTTAAGTACGCTAGTACTCAATTACTTATGGCATAATTTTAGTAGTAGAAAGAGAGATGAAAGAATTCATCTCCGATATTTGTTGGAGGCTAATCAAATAGAACCACCTATAATTGGTCTAATTGGTGTTGGCATCCTCTTTTTGCTGATGTTTTTGGGCTTGCCTGTTGGCTTTGCCTTCCTTTTAGTTGGGTTTACCGGGTTGGGCTTTCTTACCACTATGGGTATGGGAGTCTCAATCTTAGGAATTTCGCCTTATGCTACAGCTGCCAGTTATTTTTTTGCCGTCCTACCTTGTTTTATGTTGATGGGACTGCTTTGCGGCACAGCCGGATTAGTTACTGAAGTTTATAACTTTTTCTATAGGTGGTTCGGGCATCTGCGGGGTGGTCTGGCGATAGCCACTACGGGGACGTGTGCTGCCTATGCTGGCGTTACCGGGGAGACTTTTTCTGCTTGTGCCATTATGGGCAAAGTCAGTTTGCCGGAGATGAGAAGATATAAATATGACCCCAAATTAGCTACCGGCACTATAGCCTCCGGGGGAACTTTAGGTATCCTTATTCCACCGAGTGGAGCTTTTATCCTGTATGGAATAATTACCGAGACATCTATAGGTAAACTTTTCAT
>CAZJMM010000070.1:0-4258 GCA_964547155.1 uncultured Dehalococcoidaceae bacterium
GGGGTAGTCTTAGTGGGGCAGGATCCGGCTTCGGTCTCTTATGTTACTGCCAAAGCTAAAGCTGCTGCGGAGATTGGCATCCATGAGGAGACTATCAATCTGCCGGCGGATGCTCCTGAGGCGGAAGTCATCAAAACTGTTGACCAGCTGAACAAAGACCCCAAATTCCATGGTGTCCTGGTGCAATTACCTCTGCCCAAACATGTGGATACAGAAAAAGTAATTAACTACATTTCACCAGAAAAAGATGTGGATGCTTTCCACCCGGTAAATGTAGGCAAATTGCTTCGTGGTGAACCCTGTCCCTTGCCATGTACTCCCCATGGAGTGCAAGAGTTACTAATCAGGAGCGGCAACAGTCCGGAGAGCAAGCATGTGGTTATCTGTGGTCGGAGCAACATTGTGGGTAAACCATTAGCGGCTATGTTAATGCAAAAGAAGAAAGGAGCCAACGCCACGGTGACAGTCTGCCATACCGGGACCAAAGACATGTCTTCCATCACTAAACAAGCCGATATTGTTGTGGCGGCCATGGGCGTCCCTAAGGCAATAACTGCTGATATGGTCCGGGAAGGCGCCGTGGTTATTGATGTTGGTGTTAACCGAGTTGAAGACCCGACCGCTACTAAGGGCTTCCGACTGGTAGGTGATAGTGATTTTGAAGCTATTAAGGAAAAGGCAGCTGCCATAACACCAGTCCCGGGCGGCGTTGGTCCGATGACGGTCATCATGCTGATGATGAATACAGTGGAAGCAGCTGAGAGAAAAGCTGGCGTAATTAAATAGTTAGAAAGGAGGATAGCTGGAAGGAAAGATTGCCTCACTCTGGCTTTAATACAAAGGAACATAAAGTTAGAAAATACTAAGAATTAAGAAGGAGGTTACCATATGGCGTATGATGCGACTAAATTGAAGGACTGGCAAATTGCAGAACTGGCTGAAGAGAAGATGCCAACTCCCGACCAGTGGCGTGAGAGATTAGGGTTACAAAAGGATGAGATTATTCCATTTGGCAGAATATGTAGGCTCGATTTTATAAAGATTGCGGAACGTCTGAAGGACAAGCCAGACGGTAAATACATCGAGGTAACTGCTATAACACCTACGCCGTTGGGTGAAGGGAAGACGACGACACTGATGGGTATCTTGGAGGGCATGGGCAAGCGGAAGCTAAATGTTGGTGGCTGCATACGCCAGCCATCAGGCGGTCCGACCATGAACATTAAAGGGACTGCTGCCGGCGGTGGTAATGCCCTGCTCATTCCTATGACCGAATTTTCCATGGGTCTCACCGGTGATATCAACGATATCACCAATGCTCATAACCTGGCTATGGTAGCCCTAACTGCCAGAATGCAGCACGAGCGCAATTATGATGACGCAGAACTTGCCAAGCGCAATCTCCGCCGCCTCGATATTGACCCCACTCGGGTGGAGATGGGCTGGGTCATGGACTTCTGTGCACAAGCTCTAAGGCACATTATCATAGGCATTGGTGGTCGTATGGACGGCTATATGATGGAGTCCAAGTTTGGCATCACCGTAAGCTCCGAGATTATGGCTATGTTGGCGATTGTCAATGACCTGGCTGACCTGCGCAAGCGAATGAACGAAATTACCGTAGCCTTTGATATGAAAGGTAATCCTGTTACCACCGGTGATCTGGAAGTTGGCGGTGCTATGACCGCCTGGATGCGCAATACTATCAACCCCACCCTGGGCTGCACAGTGGAGTATCAGCCGTGTATGATACATGCTGGTCCCTTTGCCAACATTGCTGTGGGACAGAACTCTATTATTGCCGACCGCATTGGGCTGAAGATGTTTGATTACCATGTGACCGAGAGTGGCTTTGCTGCTGACATTGGTTTTGAGAAATTCTGGAATGTAAAGTGCCGGTTAAGTGGTCTTAAGCCCCATGTGTCGGTGCTGACTACTACCATAAGAGCTTTGAAGATGCATGGCGGTGGACCTAAGGTGGTGGCTGGTCTGCCCCTGCCTGATTCCTACGCTAAAGAGGACCTGAACCTCCTGGAGAAGGGCATTCCCAACATGCTGCATCACATCAACACCATCAGGACAGCGGGCATTAATCCGGTAGTGTGTATCAACGGTTTCCATACTGATACTAAGGCAGAGGTTGCCATGGTGCGAAAAGCAGCTGAGGCAGCCGGAGCCCGCTGTGCTGTGTCTACTCACTGGGCTGATGGCGGCGACGGTGCTCTGGAGCTGGCTGATGCTGTTGTAGATGCCTGCAAGGATAAGAATGATTTCAAGTTCCTTTATCCCTTGGAGACGAAGCTGCGGGAGCGGGTAGAAAAGGTAGCCAAGGTAGTTTATGGAGCTGATGGTGTTGCTTGGACGCCCGCGGCTGAGGCTAGAGCTAAAATGCTTGAGGCTGACCCCAAGTATAATGACTACATGACTATGATGGTGAAGACTCACCTGAGTCTTACCCATGACCCAGCTATTAAAGGTACTCCCAAAGGCTGGCTCTTGCCCATCCGCGATGTGCTCATTTTCTCCGGTGCCAAATTCCTTTGCCCTTGTGCCGGGGATATTAGCCTGATGCCAGGGACTAGTTCTGATCCAGCCTTTAGAAGGGTGGATGTAGATGTAAAGACTGGCAAGGTACAGGGGCTCTTCTAATAAACTTTGAGCTGTCTTAAAATTGGGCGGTGCTTTTAAGTACCGCCCTTTTATTTAAGAGGAATAGCCCTTACTCGGCTAAGTTGCTATAATTTCGGTGTATATGAAACAATACTGACTTTTCGGGGGTAAAGTCAAAGAGAAATGACTTGGAGTAGGGTCAGATGGAAGGATTAGGCAAGCTTCTTTTGATCTTAGCTGCTGTAATAGGGCTCATTGGCTTATTGTTAATCTTCGGTCAGCATATCCCCTTTCTTGGCAAGCTACCCGGTGATATAGTCATAAAGAAAGACGGCTTCTCTTTCTATCTTCCCATCGTTACCTTTCTCATCTTGAGTATCATATTGACTATAATCATTAACCTCATCTTCCGCTTCTGGGGCAGATAACAAGCTTAAGTTTATGAAAATTAGTGATTTTGATTACACGCTGCTCCCTGAATTCATTGCTCAGACTCCTACAGAACCCCGCGACCATTCCCGCCTTATGGTTCTTGACAGAGCGCAAAAGTCCATAGAGCATTGTTCTTTTTACGAAATTGTTGACTTTCTTAAACCGGGAGATGTTTTAGTTCTTAATGATAGTCGAGTTATCCCGGCGCGACTTTTCGGGCAGACTGAAGATAAGAGTAAGGTGGAGATTTTTCTCCTGCGTCGAATTGGCGATGGTCTCTGGGAGAGTCTGGTGCGGCCAGGGAAGAGATTAGATGTTGGAGTAAAGGTAAGTATAGGTGATGAGCGAGGTAAAGCACAGGTAATAGCTGAAGTAATGGACACAGGAGAAGCAGGACTCAGAGCCATCTATTTCTCTGACGAAGCTATGTTAGCAAACTTGGGCGAAGTCCCGTTGCCACCGTATATAAAAGTGCCTTTAGCTATTCCAGAACGCTACCAGACTGTTTATGCCAAAACGGAAGGTAGTGTGGCTGCTCCCACTGCCGGACTCCATTTTACCCATCGGTTGCTTAAGGAGTTGGAGAAGAGGGGAATTAAGTTGGTTTTTGTTACTCTTCATATTGGTCTGGACACTTTCCGCCCGGTTCGAGTAGATAATCCTGAAGAACACCTTATCCATCAAGAATACGGAGTTGTCACTGGTGAAACGGCTATTTACCTCAACCAAGCGAGAAGAGACGGCAAAAGAATAGTAGCGGTGGGTACAAGTACAGTCCGGTTACTGGAAGAGGTCGCTCAGAAGGCAAAAAGTACTGAACTTGGGCCGTTCTCAGGTTGGGTAAACTTGCTGATACTGCCTGGACACGAGTTTCGACTTGTAGATGCTATGGTAACTAACTTTCATTTGCCTCGGTCAACATTGTTACTATTGGTATCAGCTTTTACTGGTAGAGAATTTATTCTTCAAGCCTATGAAGAAGCCAAACGACAAAACTACCGTTTTTACAGTTTTGGCGACGCTATGCTAATTTTGTGACCTGAAACCTTCGCCAAATTGCTACAACCTTTTCTATTCGAGTGGACAGGGTAAAGTTAAGGTAATTCTTATTGACGCAGGCTACTAAAATAAATATAATTCTTACTTCGCTAACAGAATCAAATTTTACGTGGTGGTTTTAGCAGTTTCTGATATTTCTCTGTAATAGTTTTACCAC
>CAZJMM010000070.1:4268-7136 GCA_964547155.1 uncultured Dehalococcoidaceae bacterium
AATATGATGTTGAAGACGTAGGCGGGGAGGGTGAGTCAAGTAAAATAGGAGAATCGAAGTGGTAGTTTATCATAGGAGATTGCCAAGGTTTGAGTATTTAGAGCCTCAGACGGTGGAAGAAGCCCTGTCTCTACTTTCTCAGTATAAAGGGAGGGCAAAAGTAATTGCTGGGGGCACTGATTTTATACCCAAACTTAAAAGAAGGGAAATAAAGGTACCAGACTACATAATTGACTTGAAACGGATACCAGGCTTGGACTATATCAGGTATGACGAGGTCGGCGGATTAACCCTTGGGGCTTTAGCCACGATCCATGCTGTTGAAACTTCCTCAATAATTCGGGAAAAGTTCGGCGTGTTATTCCAGGCTGCCGAGAGCATAGGCTCAGTTCAAGTGCGAAATAGAGGCACTATCGCTGGTAATGTTTGTAATGCTGTTCCCTCATCTGATACCGCTCCGGCATTGCTCACCTTGGAAGCAAAGTTAAAGCTGACCAGCCAGACGGGAAGTAGAATCGTTAATATTGAGGATTTCTTCACCGGACCAAACGAGACAGTTCTCAACAATGATGAGATTTTGCAGGAGATTCAAGTACCCAACTTACCACCAAACAGCACGGGGGTGTACTTAAAGCTGACACCAAGGAGAGCCATGGACTTGGCGATTGTTGGTGTGGCGGTGCTGGTTGTTTTTGAGGGCGCAAGCTGTAAAGACATACGAATAGCCCTTGGTGCAGTAGCTCCAACTCCAATTAGAGCAAAACAAGCAGAGACTACTCTTAGAGGACGGAAGTTTAGCGATGAGTTAATCAGAAAGACTGCTGAGATTGCCTCTGCTGAATCGAGCCCAATAGATGACCATAGGGCTTCAGCTGAATATAGGAGAGAAATGGTGAAGGTCTTAACTAAGCGGGCAATTAGTCAGGTCATTTCCCGAACGTCGCAATAGAAGCTTATGAGGCCGAGTTGCAAAGTTGGAAGGAGAGGAAGTTGAAGTGGTGCGAATGATCAAGGTGCATATCCTGACCAGGAACGGGATAGAAATAAAAGAAGTAAATTTTGAAGAGGCAGAGAGAATTTTGAAAGAGACTTATGCTGACCCATTGGGAGGACTTGTAGCTGATAAAAGGACAGGAGAAGTGATTTGGGAGATTGGTCCTGACGTTGAGGAGCTGCTCGTAATAGACCAGATGATAGGTGGGGGCTAAGTTCACGCGTGAAAGAATTCGGAGGTAGCAACCATGAAGCAGGTAAGATTGACGGTAAATGGTGTATCGTATGAGCTCAGTGTGCAGCCCTGGGAAACATTACTTGAAGTTATCAGGGATGCTCTGGGATTAACCGGGACAAAAGAGGGTTGTGGTATAGGTGAGTGCGGAGCGTGTACTGTTATTATGGATGGGAGAGCAGTCAATTCCTGTCTCGTGTTGGCTGCTGAAGCCGATGGTAAGCAGATTATCACTATTGAGGGGCTATCTGATGGTGACAAACTTCATCCTATTCAACAGGCATTTGTTGACCATGGTGGCTTTCAGTGCGGCTTCTGCACCCCGGGGATGATAATGTCGGTCAAGGCGTTTCTTGATGAAAATCAAATGCCCAGTGAGGAAGAGACAAGGAGGGGGATAGCTGGCAATATATGTCGTTGCACAGGATACATCAAGATTTTTGAGTCAATAAAGGCAGCAGCCAAGGATATGGGAGGAAAATAGAGATGGCAGAATTTTCAGTTATAGGTAAGCGAATGCCCCGAGTGGATGCCCGAGAAAAGGTCACCGGTCAAGCCAAATATGCTGCTGATTATTCATTGCCGGGCATGCTGTGGTGCAAATTGCTGAGGAGCCCATATCCCCATGCGCGAATCCTCAATATTGACACAAGCAGAGCGGAAAAGCTAACCGGGGTGAAGGCAGTAGTTACGAGCAAGGATTTTGGTGGCTGGACATGGGGTTGGATGCCTGCTACTCGAGACGAGCCTCCTTTAGCTGTAGATAAAGTACGCTATATGGCTGAAGCCGTAGCCGGAATAGCTGCCGTTGATGAAGATGCTGCTGAGGAAGCCTGCGAACTGGTCAAGGTTGACTATGAAGATTTACCGGGAGTTTTTGACCCGGAGGCGGCGATGAAAGAGGGAGCCCCTAAGGTTCATGACTATGTTAAGAACAATATCAGTGTAGAGTACCACTGGAACTTTGGCGATGTTGAAAAGGCTTTTGCTGAATCCCATATTGTTCGTGAGGATAGGTTCAGAACAGCAAGAGCAACACACGGTTATATAGAGCCGCCGGCCATCCTTGCCTACTACGACCCTACGGGCTATATCACTGTCTGGGCAGCGAAACAAAGTCCCTACTTCCACTATCGGCACCTGGCGGCGTGCTTTAAATTATCCCTAAGTAGGATAAGGGTCATTCAGCCGTTCATTGGTGGTGGCTTTGGTGGGACGAAAAATGATTCTCTGGCTGGTGATTTCTGCGCTGTTTTACTCTCTAAAATTACCGGTAAGCCAGTTAAGTATGTTGAAACCATGGAAGAAGAGCTGGCTACCAGTCGGCGCCGACACTGCATGATTGTTTATAGCAAGATGGGGGTGAGTAAAGATGGGTTGTTCAAGGCGATACACCATCGGGTTATCGCTGATGGGGGTGGCTATACTGCTGTTGGTCCTCTCTCCATATACCTTGCTGGCTTTGCGACGACCCTACCCTACAAACTACCTAACTTCAAGTATGATGCTTACCGAGTCTTCACAAACAACCCAATAGGAGCGGCAATGAGAGGTCATGGGATTACTCATACCCGCTTTGCTGCTGAAATTCAGATGGAGATGATAGCTGAACAGCTCGGGATAGACCCGGTTGAGATGAG
>CAZJMM010000071.1:0-7130 GCA_964547155.1 uncultured Dehalococcoidaceae bacterium
TAGAAGATATTAAGAAGGTGGCAGTGATTGGGGCGGGGCTGATGGGCTCTCAGATAGCAGAAATACTGACACGTTTAGGTAAATACAAAGTCTCAATGATGGACGTAAGTGACGAATTTGTAAATAAGGGGTTGGCAGCTATGGAGCAAAGACTGGAGAAGTTCTTCGTCTCCAAAAGTAAGATGACTCCCGAAGAAAAAAAGGAAGTCATGGGCAGGGTTCAAGGTACTACGGACATAGCCAAAGCCGCTTCCGACGCTGACCTTGTCATAGAGGCAGTAATCGAAAACATGAATATCAAGAAGGATGTCTACCGTCAATTAGATGCCAGTGCACCTCCTCGTACCATCTTGGCTTCCAACACTTCTTGGCTGAGCATAACCGAGATGGCATCTGCTACCAAGCGACCAGATAAGGTCGTAGGCATGCATTTCTTCAATCCTGTGTCTCTAATGAAGCTGGTGGAGGTGGTGAGGGGAGCTAACACTTCTGCCAATACTGTGGAGGTGACCTGTGCCTTAGCACGAGTCCTGGAAAAGGAACCAGTAGTCTGTAGTGATGCCAGTTTTGGTTTTTTGGCTAACCGTGCTTACATAGCTATGCAGGCAGAAGCAGTGCAAATGGTTTGGGAAAGGGTGGCTTCACCTGAAGACATAGACAAGTCTCTGAAGTTGGGCTACAACTTGCCTATGGGTCCTTTGGAATTGGGGGATATGATAGGCTCCTGGGGTATCCGAGCTGCATCGGAAGAAGATAGGATAAGAGAGTTGGGTTCGGAAAAGGGACGCCTGCATCCTCTGCTGAAGCTTATGGTGAGGGCAGGCTACACTGGCGGAGCCGGTAAAAAAGGAATCTACGACTTCTGGAAAGAAGTGCTGTCAAAATATTAGTGAAAGAAGGAGGTGAGTAATGCAGTTTCAGACCATAATTTATGAGAAAAAAGACTCTTTGTCCTGGATAACCTTAAATCGTCCTGAAAACTTGAATGCCCAGAATGACACTTTAAGAGAAGAACTTGTTGCCGCCTTGGAGGACTCCCGTGATGATGACAATATCTGTGTCATCGTTATCACCGGGGCAGGCGAAAAGGCTTTTAGTGCTGGCGCTGATATAAGCGAGTTTCCCAAGTGGACGCCAGCCGATATCCTCCAGACGAAAGGGAAAATCAGAGCTTATGAGCTGATAAGGGAAATTCCCAAACCGGTTATAGCTATGGTAAATGGCTATGCCCTCGGTGGTGGCTGTGAGCTGGCTATGGCGTGCGACATCATTATTGCCTCCGAGAATGCCCAGTTTGGACAGCCGGAAGTCCGGGTAGGTGTGATACCCGGCGCCGGTGGGACACAGGTCCTGCCTCGACTTGTGGGCGAGAAGAAAGCCAAAGAGCTCATCTTCACCGGAAACCGCGTCACTGCTCAAGAGGCTCTGGGGTTGGGCTTGGTCAACAAAGTTGTGCCTCAGGACAAGCTTCGAGAAGCGGTCATGGAGATGGCTAATGCCATTTTGCAGAACAGCCCGGTAATAGTAAAACTCGCCAAGATAGCCGTAAATAAGTCTCTGGAAACGCCGTTGTCTATTGGCATGGGCTACGAGCGGGACCTTTTTGCTATATGCTTTGGCACTGATGATCAGAAGGAAGGGGCTAAGGCTTTTTTGGAGAAGCGGAAACCTAACTACAGGGGTAAGTAGTCTGAGTTGGAGAATGAGGTTGTGAGGAATGTAGCGGCAAAGCAATGTGCTGGCTTTTCGCCTCAAACTGGTGTCGGCGAATTTCCATGAGCACGAACTTATGCCCATTCTTAACAAGCCGACCACAAGGGACAAAGCCGCACTTTTGGAAACACTTTTGGGCGCGGAGGTTCCACTCGAGAGTCTTCAGGTAAAGCCGTTCTAATTCAGTCTCGGAAAAGAGGTAATCCAGCAGGGTAATTGTGGCATCGGCACCGTAGCCTTTGTCCCAGTAAGTCTGGTCACCGATAATGATACCAAACTCAGCTTCTTTTTTAGTTTTGTCTAGGGCAAAGCAAGCACAATTACCAATATGCTTTCCATCCGTAGTCTCAATAGCCAGATTAAGAGCATCACGTCCGAAAAGATATAGCTCGGCAGCATACCCCTTTAGATATTTGTCGAAAGAAAGGGATAACGGTTGAGCCGCATCGAGACGGCTCAGTTCGGGGTCAGTCCGCCAGGCATAGTCCTCAACAGCATCCAACAAGTGCTTGGGTCTTAACCTTATCTTCTGTCCTGTTAGAATCTTGTCCATGAAAAGTTCCCGTAAAAGCTAAAGATTAAAAGAGAGCGGCTCCTCCCAGAAAAGGAGTTCTTCCAAGGCTGCCTCAGCTGCCCGGCGGACATGGTCTTCAGGGTGATGTAATAGTTGCTGCAGAGTCTCCTTAGCTTCTGCTCCACCTATTTTCCCCAGGGATCTTATGGCAGCATCTTGGACTTGAGCATCTTCATCTTCAAGCAAATTAACAAGGTAAGGGATGGCTTCTTCGTCTTCCAGCTCCCCGCAGGCAGTAGCCGCTTCATACCGGACCTCGGCTTGGCTGTTCTCCAATTCTTTTATGAGGATGGGCAGCCAATCTGGGTTACAGTTGCGTCCCATGGCATACAGAGCACTGGCTTTAAGTTTGACACTGTTACTGGAATAAGTTTTATTAATAAACTCCTCCACTTCGGGCGAAGTAAAGGGGGCAATCGCCTCCAGGGCACGTCGCTTCACTTCCATCGTTTCTCTCTCATTCTTTAGGAGGTCCCTTAGAGCTGAATATACATTATCCTTGTGTCTGACTGCTAATTCCCCCACTTCAGCAAGTAAAGCAAAATTGCCCAGGACTACAGCTGCTGCCGCCCGAACTTTCTCCGCTGAGTCCTCCTTCAACAAATGGATAAGAGGCGTGATAAAAACAGGGTCTTCTGTCCCTTCTAATCCTGAAAGGGCTTCGAGTCTAATTTTCTCATCAGGCTCATTTAGACAAAAGCCGAAAATATCATCAAAGTTCAGCACCAGATTCTCTTCGCCAAGTTGAACCAATTGGGAAAGGACTTCGTATTGTCTTTGAGAGCTTGCCCCACCCCAGGCTTTCTTGAAAAGATTCAGCCCTTGGTTAGTCGGGTCAGATAAATGCACCAGCTTGCTGTCAACTAAGGGTTGTGTAGCGTCAAAGATATTAGCAAGCACTTCCTCGAGGGAAGATAGTTTCTCTTCCATTTATTCCTCTTCTTCCTCTCTCGGTTCTTCTTCCCATATAGGTTTGGTGAACTGGTCTATGAATTCGCCCATGGCTTCAGCGGCTACCTTCTTCATCTCCTCTTCAGCTTCTTTGGCTAAACTAATTAGCTCACCCAGGCTAATTTCAATACCGAGCATTTCGGTCAGAATCTTAAGGATAGCTAAGGCAGCCTTAGGGTTAGGTATGCGTGTGGCATATGTGGGTACTTCTCCCAGAAGGCAGATGCCATCCACGCCTTTTTCTTTGGCTACTCCTAAAAACAACCCATTTAGCCCGGCAATGTGAATGTCGCCCCGAAGAACAATTTCATATTTTTTCAACTCATCAATGAGTTCTCGTTTTGTGGCTACTCCCCAGACCTTCGGCGTTTCGGTATGATGTATCCGGGTTAAAGCTGCAGCAAAAGTGTATATCCTCTTAACTTTGAACTTTTGGACTGTCTCCAAGACGCACTGAGCCAGCTCATAACCCTTAAAGCCTGGTTGTTCTTCGCCAATAAACAAGACTATATCCGTCTCAGAATTAGGGTTTTTCCAGTAATAGAATTTACTCTCAGGGAACTGAGGAGTTTCTACTATATTGTCTCTAACCACAACCCCAATAGGGTCGAAGAAATCAAAAGGCAGGATTTCTCCTATTTCTTCAGCTTGCAACTTGTCTCTCAGATATTGAGCTACTATCAGGGACACATTGCCGATGCCTGGCCAGGCAGCGATTAGATTGCAAGCCCTGGGGTGCGGCTCTTTATGAAATTTGACTACCCCTTTCATGCCTCTCAACCCACTTTTGTAGCTACTGATAAGCTGGGACAATAAAGAGCTGGACTGAGCAAAACCGCTCCTATCCATCTTCTTTCTTTGCTCACTGCTTCTAAATTCTTTAAGACCTGGTAAACATTGCCGGCGACCATAGTGTCTTTCACTCGCCCGACTATTTCTCCTGCCTCTACTTTGTAACCTAAAAGAACATTGCCACTAAAGTCACCACCTAACACATTACCTTGCTCAGCGCCGATAAGTTGCTCCACCACCAGACCTTCCTTCATGTCCTTGACCATATCATTGAAGGAAACGTTGCCTTCATTTAGAATAAGACAGCTGGCTGAAGGAGCTGGCAGGGTGCCCCTACTACGATTGCCATTACCAGTACTGCGAGTCTTAGCTAGAGCTGCCGTTTGTAAATCGTAAAGAAAGTTTATTACCTTACCCCCTTCCACTAAAAGGGTAGACTGACTGGCTACGCCTTCGTCATCACAGGGTCGACTGGTGGGGCGATAAGGAATAGTAGCATCATCCCACAACGAAAACTTCTTGTCAAAGACTTCCTCACCTTGCCTGTTTCTCAAAGGCGAAGCTCCCTCTAGTACCAGTTTACCATTAAAGGCAACCATCAAGGGAACTATGAAAGCACTTGCCGTACCGCGGGGAGTAAAGATTACCGGCATCAGCTTGGTGGACACACTCGCCTTACGCCTGGCTAATTCTAACTGCTCTATTACTCTCTTGGCTATAGTTTTTTCATCAACTTCAGGACGGCAGGAACTTTCGCTATCACCGACAAAGAGCATGTCGGTATCACGGATTACCACACCTTCCAGGCTGATGGAGAATAGGCTTTTGAGGTAGCCGACTTCTCCACCCTTAGAATTAAGGATACGGGTCTGTCTCACTTCCTTGGCTATCACCCCCTCGCAGAGAATATCGGGGGTGTATTCTGTAAGTTGAGCTACCAGTCCTTCGCCAATGTCCACCATTTTCTCTATTGGTACTTTTTCTGTTTCGGGGTCGAAGGTCTCAACATTAGGATAGACCGAGGCTGAAGGAAAGACAAAGTTAGCCGGCGTCCCGAATTGGGATGTTTCCACTGCCATACCCACTAACGTTTGTGCCTCAACCTCACCGCCGACGGCAGAAAACCCGATTTTCCCCTCTTTGATCAGACGTAGGGCGGTTGCGGTGGTTTCCTGTTGCTGGATTTGCTTTAGCCGGTTGGCTTCAAACTGGACTGAGATTCGCCGAGAATGAACCTGAAAAACTTCAGCTTCCTCGGCTACTTTTTTAGCCAGCGATAAAAGCTGCTCGGCTTCCACTACTTACCTCCCATCAGACAATTGCGAATCCTTATGTGAGGACTGCCGTTGGAAACAGGCAACGGTATTTGCTCTCCCTTGCCACAGCCACCGCCTTCATTCATCTGTAAGTCGTTACCTATGGCGTCTATATTATTCAAGGTGACAAAAACATTCCCCGTAAGCACTACCGGGCGTAGGAGTTCCGCTAATTTTCCCTCTCTAATCATATAGGCTTCTCCCGCCGAAAAAGTAAACATTTCCAGACTGGTAGTGCCACCGTACCAGTCCTTAGCATAGATGCCTTCTTTGACCTCGCTAATCATTTCTTCAAAAGATGCTGACCCGGGTTCGATAAAGGTGTTGGTCATGCGCACTATAGGTGGGAAAAAGTAGTTAACAGCCCGGGCATTTCCGGTAGGCTTTTCGCCCATTTTGGCCGCTGTCTCCCTGGAATGGAGTCTGGCTTCTAAGATACCTTCTCGAATAAGATAGGTCTTAGTGGCTGGGGTACCTTCGTCGTCATATTTATAACTGCCCCGTAACCCAGGGACGGCAGCACCATCCACAATATTGAGCTGTTTACCGCCAAATCTCCGCCCCAGCACCATGATTTCCCGGAGTTGCTTATTTTCGTAGACAAAATCAGCTTCTGATAAATGTCCGAAGGCTTCATGAGCGAAAACACCGGCTAACACCGGGTCCAGGATTACGGTATATTCGCCCCCTTTTACTTGAGGAACTGAGAGAAGCCTAACCGCTTGGTTGGCTATCTCCCTCACCGTTTTCTGCAGATTCTCAATGGTCGAAAAATCGTTGCTACTGCCGATACTCAGACTTCTCTGCTGGACATCACTGTCGTCACGAGCCACAGCAGTGAGGCGCAGACCGAGGTCTATCTTTTCCTGTTCAATGTAAGTGCCTTCCGAGTTGGCAAAGATGACCTTTCTCCTGCCATCATGATAATTAATGGTGGAAGTCTGGATCTTCGGTGTACTCAGGACAATGTTGTTATATTCATCCAGAAGCTGCTTCTTTACTGCCAGTGGTATCTTTGTGGGGTCTCTCTCCCCCTGAGCCCTCACCACATCCACCACTGGCGTTACCGGGGCAAAGCGGCTTTGTTCCTTGCTGGCAAGTCTGGCTTGTAGCACGGCTGCCTCCACCTTTTCCTGCAGTCCGTTGACACTATTAAAGCTGACAAACCCCCAGCCACCTTTGACCAGAGCCCTGACATTGCCGCCGGAGCCGGCGGTTCTTCCTACCTCCTCCAGCCTTTTACCCCGATAAACGAGGACGGTTGCCTGGCTCTGTTCCAGGTGAATTTCCACATAGTCGGCATTATGTCCCTTTATAGCTTCAAAAAGTTGGTCTTGCATGGCAATAGCGAATGAAATCAGTGTATCATTGTAGTCCTTCATAGGAACAAAGGCAAGGAAGGCTGGTCGGCTACCTTTGGGCTTAGATTCTTTTTCTAGTCTGGTAAATTCCCAGAAAGGCGAATGGTTGCACCATAGGTAGTTTTTGGCTATATTAGTATACAAGCCAGCCGAAGTGGCGGAAAGGCAGACGCGCTACGTTCAGGGCGTAGTGTCCGTAAGGACATGGGGGTTCAAATCCCCCCTTCGGCACGACTCACAAAGGAAGTGGCTGTTTGCGCCTGTAGCTCAGCTGGATAGAGCGTAGCCCTGCGGAGGCTGAGGTCGTGGGTTCAAATCCCGCCAGGCGCGCCATATTGGGCGATTAGCTCAGAGGTTAGAGCGCCTGTTTTACACACAGGAGGTCACAGGTTCAAGTCCTGTATCGCCCACCATCAGATATAG
>CAZJMM010000072.1:0-7053 GCA_964547155.1 uncultured Dehalococcoidaceae bacterium
CAGTTTTTGTCAAGTCAGATCCGGGAAAAAGTATGCCCTTTAGTAGGTTAGCCAGGATTGCGTGCTATTCCGGGGCGGGTGCTGTCATCATTGGGGGCGGCTATTCCAGCTATGGTTTGGAGCCAATAGACCTCGCTAATGGCATTGGTAATGGTGGGACTTCGTACAGCTTTACTGCCCAATCAGCTAAGGTAGGGATAGACATGGAGACGGGAAAGGTAACTGTTACCGACTTTGCCATTGCCTCTGATTGTGGAAGATTACTGAGCCCGATAACAGCTGAAGGTCAGATTGAGGGAGGCGCTGTTCAGGGACTAGGACAGACTATATATGAGGACTTCATAATGGATAAGGGTAAGACACTGAATTCCACCTTTTTAGACTACAAAATGCCTCTGTCTATGGATGTACCCAATATAAAGTTGATAGATGTTGAAACTAACGACCCTGACGGTCCCTTCGGTGCTAAGGAGGCAAGCGAGGGCAGTATTGTCAGTGCACCCCCGGCTGTGGTCAGTGCCATTCATGATGCAACGGGAGTATGGTTTAAGGAACTTCCAGTAACATCCGAGAAAGTATTCAAAGCATTAAAAGAGAAGAGTCAATCGTGATATAATCTCAATTTAGTTTAGGTTAAGGAGGTCAAATGATAGCGGATTTTGAGTATTTCGCTCCCAAAACAGTTAAGAAAGCCCTTTCTCTGCTTTCCCAATACAGAGAAAAGGCAAAAATAATCGCCGGGGGTCAGTCAATGCTGATTGTCATGAAGCAAGGTCTACTCACCCCCGAATATTTGATTGACATCAAGGGCATAGCAGCTCTGGAGTATATTAAATACGATGATGGGAAAGGTTTAAGAATCGGGGCGTTGACTCTCCATCGAGCCATAGAGAAATCTCCGATTATCCAGAAACATTTCAAAGTGCTCAGCGAGATGGAGAGAAATTTGGCTACAATACAGACTCGAAACTGGGGTACGATTGGTGGCAACCTTTGCCATGGGGATCCTGCTGGCGACCCCGCCCCAGTTTTCATTGCCTTAAAGGCAAAGTTGAAATTGGCTAGTCTGGGTGGTGAAAGAACCGTTGATACGGAAGAATTCTTTAAAGATTATCTTGAGGTAGTCCTTGAGCCTGATGAAATGCTCACTGAAATACAAGTACCAACTCTGCCACCTCGTACTGGGACCGGCTATGAAAAGCTCATGGTGATGAAGGGAGATATGGGAATCATAGGTACAGCGGTGTCAATCACTTTAGGCGGAACGGATAGTGTTTGCAAGGATGCCCGAATAGTGCTCGGTAACGCTGCTTCTGTACCCTTGAGGGTCAAAGAGGCAGAAAAGGTACTAATAGGAAAGACAATTAACGAAGGGCTGCTTACTGAGGCTGGCGACATAGCCTCAAGGGAAGCTGATCCTCCTTCTGACGTCCATGGTTCAGCAGAATACAGGCGGGAGATGGTGAAAGTCTTCGTCAAGCGGGTAGCACGAATGGCTGTGGAAAGAGCCAAAGCAGCATAATTGTGTTAGGAGGACAAATATGAAAGGTGAACTGAAGGAATTAAAGTTAACAGTTAACGGCAAACCTTACGAGTTTAAGGTGAAACCAAAGACCTTACTTGTTGACTTGTTGAGGCAGGAATTGAAGCTGACCGGCACCAAGATAGGTTGTCTCGATAGTGCTTGTGGCGCCTGTACTATTCATATTGATGGCAAGGCGGCCAGGTCATGTTCCATACTGGCGTTGCAGGCTAATGGTCGTAAAGTTACCACCATTGAAGGGGTGGCTGAAGGGGATAAGCTTCACCCTATTCAGCAGGCAATGATTGACCATGGTGCCATAGAGTGTGGATTCTGCACCCCGGGGATGGTAATGTCGGCGAAGGCATTACTGGATGAGAACCCTACCCCAACCCGTGAAGAGGTGAGAGAAGCGATACAGGGTAATCTGTGTGCTGATGAAGGCTATGTGAAGTATATTGAAGCTATAGAAATAGCTGCAGAAAGAATGCGAGGAGGTAAATAGAGGAAATGGTAGAGACGAAATCTGAGGTTTTTGGCAACCATTCCATTCTCGGAAAACCGATACCACGTGTAGATGCTAAAGCAAAGGTCACCGGTCAAGCAAAGTATGCCGCTGATATTGAAGTGGCTGATATGCTATGGGGCCAGATTAAGAGAAGTCACCATCCTCATGCCAGGATACTAAATATTGACACCAGCAAGGCTGAGAGGTTAACCGGCGTAAAAGCGGTGACTACCGGCCAGGACTTTGGCGGTTTCAAATGGGGTTGGAGCGGGCCGACCCGTGATGAAGAGCCCCTAGCAGTGAAAAAGGTACGGTATCTATATGAAGGAGTAGCGGCGGTGGCAGCCGTTGATCAGGATACAGCTCAGGAGGCCTGTGATCTCATTGAGGTAGAGTATGAACCACTCCCTGGCGTCTTTTCTCCCTTCGAAGCGATGCAAGAAGGGGCACCTCTGGTTCATGAGGACCGCCCCGGGAATATTTGTGTTGAGTATCACTGGAACTTTGGTGATGTAGACAAGGCTTTTGCCGAATCGTACCTGGTTCGGGAGGATACCTTCCAGACCCCCCGAATGGCTAAAGGATATATAGAGCCACCGGCAGTGGTTGCCTATTGGACTGACCCCAATCATGTGGTCTATATAGGAGCCAAGGGTAGTCCGTATTTTCCCTACAGAATTCTATCCAGGTGCTTTAATCTCCCCCTCAGCAATGTGCGGATAATAACGCCCTTTATAGGCTCCGACTTCGGAGGCACCAAGAATGATATGACACCAGCTGATTTCTCTGCGGTAATGCTGGCCAAGAAGACAGGCAAGCCAGTGAAGATTGTGACCACCCAGTTTGATGCACTCACTACCGACCTGCGACGCCATCCTATATGGATTACTATAAAGACAGGTGTTACCAAGGATGGCACGTTAAAGGCTACATTCCTCAAAGCTGTTGCCGATGGGGGAGCTTATACCCGGATGAGTCCACTTACCATGTTTCTTGTTGGGACTTGTCACACCATGCCCTACAAGCTACCCAATTTCAAATATGATGCCTATAACTACTTTACTAACAACCCCAGTTCAGCAGCAATGAGGGGACATGGACTGTACCATAGCCGGTTCGCCGCTGATGTTCAGTTGGACATGATAGCTGAAGAGCTCGGTATGGACCCGGTGGAGATGAGGCTAAAGAATTCCATTGAAAACCCTGAGCAGGGTAAGATTTACGAAACGGTCAATAAAGTGCATGTGGCGACCTGTGGCGTAAAGGAATGCATTGAAAAGGTTGCCGAAGCGATAAACTGGGAGGAAAGGAAGAGGACGAAAAAAGTAGATGGTCATAAAGTCTATGGTATTGGCTTCAGTGCGGCAACTTATAATAGCGGGACAAAGCTCAGTGCCCACAATGCTTGCGCTGGCATCGTAAGAATATGTGAGGACGGCAGTGTCAATTATCTGACCGGCGCCACCGATGTAGGGCAGGGGTCAGACACCTTAATGTGTGCCATTGTCGCTGAGGTGCTCGGTCTAAAGCTAGAGGACATAGACCTAAAGAGAGTAGATACAGCATTTACCCCTGTTGACCCTGGCACCTATGGCAGCCGAGTCACTGTGCTTGCCGGTCAGGCGGCAAAGAATGCCGCCGAGGATACCAAACGGCAGCTCCTTGAGGTCGCTGCGCAGCAGTTTGGTGTAGCACCAGAAGAAGTTGAGATCAAGAACAAGCAAGTTTTTGTCAAGTCGAGCCCCGATAGGAACATGTCTTGGGAGAGATTGGTAAGGGTTGCCTGTTACGAGACGCCAGGTAAGGTCATCATTGGCCGTGGCTATTCAACCCAGGGAATAATGTTATTAGGCTTGGCCGATTTCAGTAATGGTGTGGGTGATATAGGAACCAATTATAGCTTTACAGCTCAGGCAACCGAAGTAGAGGTTGATGTGGAGACAGGGATGGTTAGGTGCACTGACAATAGTGTGATAGCTCACGACTGCGGCTTTCCATTAAACACTCAGGCAGTTGAAACCCAAGTCCAGGGCGGGGCGTATCACCAAGGGGTGTCAGCAGCCTTGTATGAGGAATTCAAGATGGACAAAGGGATAACCCTTAACCCTAATCTTGTGGACTACAAGCGACCTCGTGCAAATGAAGCGCCAATGACCGAGGTGATACACGTAGTAACAAATGACCCATACGGTCCATATGGGGCTAAAGAGGCAAGCGAGGGGAGTTGTTGTACGGCTCCACCGGCAGTGATCAACGCGATTCATAATGCTACAGGGGTCTGGATCAAGAATTTACCAGCACAGCCAGAAAAGGTTTTCTGGACATTGAAAGAAAAGAAGGAAAAATAGCATTAAAAGTAATCTTGCTTGAGCACCACCGGGGAACAAACTGGGCAACCTTCGTTTCTCCTTATCTCACGAACTTGGAACTTAAGATTATCACCGTTGAACAGTAGTAGTTTTCCAGCTAATGCTGGGCTATGACCGATAAGCAGTTTGATAGCTTCTAAAGCTTGTAGATTGGCTATAATTGCTGGAGTCACTCCAAGAACTCCGAGTCCACTGGGACCTTCGGGGCGAAAGCAGGCCAGGCAGGGTGTTTGGCCAGGGATGATAGTGGTAATCATGCCCCTCAAGCGTGAGACACCAGCGTAAACGTAGGGAATCTTTAGCTTAACACAAGCCGAATTCACTATGAGCCGGGTAGTTACGTTATCTGTACCGTCAAGTATTACCTGAGCTCCGTTGATGACACTAAAGATGTTGTCTTCTGTTAGCTTGGTAAAGACGGGGGTGATTTGGATTGAGGAATTTAATTTGGACAACTTTCTTTGGGCAACCACTACCTTCCTTTCTCCTATTTCGTCTTCCCAATAGAGAATCTGCCGATTCAAATCGGACAATTCCACAGTATCAAAATCAACGATTGTGATATGTCCGACTCCAGCCGCTGTCAGGTAGGTTGCCGAGGCACAGCCTAGCCCACCCATGCCGACAATTACGACATGAGAGTCTTTTAGTTTTTTTTGCCCTTCTTCTCCAAAATCTGGAATTATCAGTTGCCGATTATATCTAACAAGATCCTTTTGTTCGAGCATTTTCTCTGCCGATGCTTAACCGTCCCAGCGCCAGAGTATTTTGAGCCTTACCTCGTCGCCATTTTTAAGTTTTGTACCAAGGCCGTTGGGTAATGCTACATAATTTTTGCCGTTAACTAAGACGTCATAGTCAGCATCTAAATCATTAGTTTTGGGGTTGATAATGTCCAGTTCGACATTCGCCTGTTTGTATAGCTCTGCTAGTTTGGCGAGTAGCTCCCTTAATGTCTTGCCTTCTACCTCCATTTCAGCAATCCCCGTTTTCTGAGCATCGGGCCAGGGAGCATAAAGCCAGGGCATAATAATAGTCAGTAAACCGCCTCGTGTCACTTGCTTGGTTGGATTAATTCTGATTATCAATTCCGAGAAACCGGGCATTACTGCCGCTTTCACGCCTACCTCCAGTACAGCATTAACATTAGCGCCTGCCTGTCGGAAAATATCGAAAGAAGAACCTGTCTGATCGTCAATATAGTCTCCTAAACCTGGTGATTCGCTCTGAAAATGCCGATTAATTTGCGTGCCAAACTATATTGACCACCACCTCTAACACCTGAGAAGGTATTCAGAGCACTAAAAGGAAAGAGTTAAGCCACTTTACTGTGGCGTGTTATACTTAAGCTACAGCCCTAAATAGGCTTGTTTCACGTGTTCACTTTGGAGGATAAAGTCGCAGGTCCCTTCCAAGCACATTCGCCCATTTTCCAGTACATAGGCTCGGTCAGCTATCTCCAAGCTACGTCGAACATTTTGCTCAATTAGGAAGACAGTAATTCCCTGCTCACGCAGATTTTTTATGACCTGGAAAACTTCCAATACCAATGTTGGTGCCAGACCATATGATGGCTCATCAAGCATACATAGTTTCGGTCTTGACATTAAACCCCGACCCATAGCTAACATTTGCTGTTCCCCACCACTTAACGTTCTGGCTAATTGTCCACCTCTTTCTCTTAATGCGGGGAAAACTTGATAAACCTGCTTAAGCGTTTCCTCTTTCTGTTTCCATGCGTGGTAAGGATACGCACCCATCTCTAAGTTTTCATGCACTGTCATGTCGGCAAAAAGTCTTCTACCCTCAGGTATATGGGAAATACCGAGGTCCACAATGGAGTGGGGTGTCAGCCCATCTATTCGCTTATCAAGAAACTCTACGCTACCTGAAGTGGGGCGTATCAAGCCGGATATGGTATTAAGTAGTGTCGTTTTACCGGCTCCGTTGGCACCAATCAAAGCGACTATTTCTTTCTCACCGATTCTCAGAGAAATGTCCCATAAGGCTTGAGCCTTGCCATAAAAAGTATTTAGGTTGCGAATTTCCAGCATAGTCTACTCCCCCAGATATACTTCAATAACCGTTTTGTTGGCGGCAATCTCCTGTGGCGTTCCTTCGGCAATCTTCTCACCATGATGAAGCACCATAATTCGGTCACAGACACTCATAATTGCCTTCATGACATGCTCAATCATGAAAATGGTAATCCCCTTGTCCCGAATCATGGTTACCAACTCCATAGCCTGGGCTATCTCAGTTGGATTCAACCCCGCCATCAGCTCATCAAGCAACAATAGTTCCGGTTTGGTAGCTAACGCTCTGGCTACTTCAACTCGCTTCTGGTTAGCCAGGGTTAAATCTTTAGCCGGGGACGCGCTCACCGCTGACAGCCCCACAAATTCTAACAATTCCGCAGCTTCCCTGGCGGCATCCCCTGATGACGTACCATCTGACTTCCCGAACAAGGCTCCCAACAACACATTCTGCAGGACCGGCATGTTGCCGAAAACCTTAACCGATTGAAAGGTTCTGGCTATTCCCATTTTGCAGATTTGATTTGGCTTTAAGCCAGTGATCTTTTCGCCTTTGAATCTTATTATCCCTGATTTGGTAGGCAGAGCCCCCGATATTAAGTTAAACAGCGTTGTTTT
>CAZJMM010000073.1:0-7044 GCA_964547155.1 uncultured Dehalococcoidaceae bacterium
AGCAGTTTCATTTCGGTGACTAAAGTGGTGACTTCGCCTGACCTGAGGCATGCGAAGGTGTTAGTGAGTGTTTTTGGCGACGAGGTGCAAAAAGAAGCAGTATTACAAGGTTTCAGCGCTGCCTCAGGATTCTTTCGTAGAGAGCTTGCCCAGCGTTTGACATTGAGACGAATTCCAGAGTTAAGTTTTCATGCTGACGATTCTATTGAACAAGGTGCCAGGGTCCTTAAGCTGATTAACGAACTCACCGAGGTCAGTCAGGGAAAAAGTGAGCGTTGATGGGATTCTTAATGTCAATAAGCCCAAAGGCAAGACCTCGTACAGCGTGGTTGCCTGGCTTAAGCGGCTAAGTGGCGAGAAACACGTCGGGCATGCCGGCACGCTTGATCCTCTGGCTACCGGCGTCCTCCCTGTTTGTTTTGGTCAAAGTACCAAAGTCATTCAATTCTTAATGAACTCTAGTAAGACCTACTCTGCTAAAGTCAGGTTAGGTGTAACTACTGATACTTACGATAGCGACGGGAAAATTATCAGCAGCAGTGATATCACTAATATTACCAGAGAGCAAGTGGAAGAAGCCTTGGCTTCCTTCCAAGGTTTTATTAAGCAGACCCCTCCAGTTTATAGTGCCTTAAAGCACCGTGGTTGGCGCTATTATGAGTTGGCTCGGTCTGGTATTTCAGTAGAACCCAAGGTTCGGCAAGTCCAAATCTTTTCTATAAAACTCATGGAATGGTCACCACCGTTTTTAGTAATTGAAGTTAAATGTGGGAAAGGCACTTATACCCGCTCCATTGCTCATGAATTGGGACAGGCTCTTGGTTGTGGTGCCTGTGTTGCTGATTTGGTTCGCTTGACCTATGGTCCCTTCCACATTGACCAAGCAGTGTCTTTATTGGAAATTGAGACTGCCTTTAATACCGGCTCTTTAACGCAGTTCCTATTTCCCCTTGATGCTGTTCTTCTCAGCTGGTCAGCACTGGTGGTAACTGAAGAGCGGGAATTTTTGATAAAGAATGGCTGTCCTTTACCTTTGTTTGAGGAATTGCCCTTTTCTTCTGAATATCGGCGCGTTTATGCTGCTGACGGGCGCTTTATTGCTGTTTTGCGGTTTAGCACTCGCACAGGGCTCTGGCATCCCATCAGGATCTTTTCCCAATGATGGTCTTAAGGCGCTTGAAGACAAAGATGCCTGAAATGCGAAATCTTGTGATGTATATTTATACAGTGTATAAGATTCTTAGTTTTAGCTATCTTGGCGTGAATTAGACTCAAGAGGGCTTGACATTACGTATATAATAGATTATGGTTTAGCCTTAACGAAAGGAGGTGATTTTCAGTGCAGGCGTATTGCTTTAAGTGTCGGAAGAAGAGAGAAATGTCCAACCCCAGAAATGTAGTCCTTAAGAACAAAAGGCCGGCAGTTCAGGGTATCTGCCCTGTATGCGGCACCAAGATGTTCCGAATCGGTCGAGGCTAAGCTATTTTGCGAATTTGACTGAAGTCAGTAGCAATAACTTTTCTTGATTTTTTGTATCAGAAGTTGGGGGTTCTCAATCAGAACTTGGTGACACTGTTGCTCATTCAAACCGGTGGCAGAGACAATAGCCTGAGCTGCCGAAGGCGTTAATAGGTCGGTGGCAGCATGTGCATCAGAATTGATGAGGAGCATAGCACCGGTTTGCTGGGCAACTTGGGCAACATGGTTATTGGCTAAAGAGTGTCCTTGTCGACTAGTGAGTTCTAGGAAAATGCTATTCTTGGCAGCAAGGGCTGCTTCTTCCGGCGTGAGTAAGCCGGGGTGTGCCAATATATCTACATAAGGTGACTGGAGTGCAGCTAGGTTGGTACCTTTCTCTACAGGCTCTACAGTGGTTTCACCGTGGACGATGACAAGTTTTGCCCCGAGTTTTTTAGATTTGTAAGCTGTTTCAGCGATGGCTTGCGGGGGAAGGTGAGTAAGTTCTACACCTGGAATAGCTAAGATGTCCCAGTGAGCTTCAGCTAAGGTACAATCATCCTTTAATTCTGTGATTACCCGATGAAGAGAGCCAACACCGACATGTTCAGCTATGCCGATAGCGGTATAGCCCTTAACAAGAGCCCGGCGTATTAGTTCAATAGGTGATAATTCGCCATCGCCGAGGAAAGTATGAGTGTGAAAATCGTAAAGCATTTTTATGACGATAGCATAAAATACTCTTCTGGACAAGAGGGAAGTGGGAAAGGGGATGAAGTTCTCGATGTTTGATAGTATTCTGGTTGCTTTAGATGGTTCAGAGGTGGCTGAAAGTGTGCTTCCTTATCTGCAAGACTTAGCTCCGAGGTTCGATTCTGAACTGCATATTTTTGGTGTGTGTATCGAGCCAGAGCGCGGTTTAGCCCGATTAATTAAGATATACCTGGAAAGGATAGCTAGTGACCTTCAAGAACAAAAAATCAAAGCCAAGGCAGTGCTTTTCCACGGTAGTCCACCAGATGAAATCTTGGAGTACGCTGAAAAGAATAAAATTGGACTGATTGCCATGACTACGCATGGTCGTGGTGGGTTCACTCGTTGGTTGCTGGGAAGTACTGCAGAAAAGGTGATACAGGAGACGACCTCTCCAGTTTTGTTAGTTCGAAGCAGACGTCCCAGCGAAGCTGAGGTCTTAGAAAGAGTTGCCTTCTCTCGCATTTTGGTTCCTTTGGATGGTTCACGTATTGGAGAAGCGGCTTTGCCTTGTGTTAAAGCGTTAGCCTCTAAGATAAAAAGTTCAGTTACCTTACTTCATATTGGCTCTCCCATTTATGAAGCTTTGCACGAACTTCAACAAGAATATAAAGGACCCCTTCCAGCAGAAATGGTTGAAGATATAATGGCGGCAAGCGGGTCTTACCTTGTTGGGGTAGGTCAGGCGATGGGAAAGAAAGGATTCGAAGTCGATTGGGAAGTATTGACTGGTGACCCTGCCGAGAAAATATTAGAGTATGCTAGTGAGAGAAATTTTGACCTGATAGCCATGTCCAGTCATGGTCGGGGAGGTATTGCTCGCTGGGTATTGGGCAGTGTGGCTGACAAAGTAATACGTAATAGTGAGGCACCAGTATTGATTGTAAGGTCGCCAGGTGTAACCCGCGATAAGCCCTGAAGATTCCTATTAAGCAAATGTGTAAAACCATTGTTGTTCACTTGGATGGTTTGAAACAAAGGGGAATGGTTCTTCCTCACGCCCGGGAAATCGCCCCAAGTTTAGGTTCCGGGCTTATTCTATTGAGTGTTTCTAATTTAGGGACATTTTGATATTTTGCTAAAAAGTAAACTTGCTGAGTTAGGAGGGATAGTTTATGGGTAAGATCAATGTGGCTATAGTGGGTGTGGGTAATTGTGCTTCTTCCTTAGTGCAAGGCGTTTATTATTACCGGAAAGCCAAAGAAGGTGAATTTATACCTGGGTTAATGCATGTCAATCTTGGTGGGTATCATGTGAGTGACATTAATTTTGTGGCTGCTTTTGACGTGGATAAAAGCAAGGTAGGTAAGGATTTGTCAGAGGCTATTTTTACAGCACCAAACAATACCGTTAAATTCTGTCAGGTACCTAAGACTGGTGTTCAGATAGAGCGAGGGATGACCCATGATGGTCTGGGGAAGTATTTGTCTCAGGTAATTACTAAGGCACCGGGACCGACAGCAAACATTGTGGAAATTTTGAAAAGAACTGAAACCCATGTAGTGGTCAATTATTTGCCTGTAGGTAGTGAAGAGGCAACTAAGTGGTATATAGAACAGGTATTGACTGCTGGCTGCGGCTTTGTAAATTGTATCCCGGTCTTTATTGCTCGAGAGCCTTATTGGCAAAATCGTTTTGCTGAGAAGGGCCTGCCTGTTATTGGTGATGATATAAAATCCCAGGTTGGAGCTACCATTGTCCATCGTGTATTGACTAAACTCTTCCGTGACCGTGGGGTTAGACTGGAGCGCACTTACCAGTTGAACTTTGGTGGTAATATGGACTTTTACAATATGCTGGAGCGAGAGCGCTTGGAATCGAAGAAGATTTCCAAGACTAATGCTGTTACTTCACAGTTAGACTACGAACTTGCCCCCGACAATATTCATGTCGGACCAAGTGACTATGTACCCTGGCTTGCTGACCGTAAGTTCTGTCATATTAGGATGGAAGGGCGCGCTTTTGGGGATGTCCCGTTGAACTTGGAATTGAAATTGGAAGTGTGGGATAGCCCCAATTCAGCTGGAGTTGTTATTGATGCGATAAGATGCTGCAAATTAGCGTTAGACCGTGGACTTAAGGGAGCCATTGTGGCTCCCTCAGCCTATTTCATGAAGTCACCGCCTATTCAGTATTCAGATGATGAAGCCCGTGACCGAGTTGAAGAGTTTATTGCTGGGGAGGGAGAACGAGCCCCAGTTTATTTACCAGATAACGGACAGTCCAAAATAAGAGATAAAAGAACTCGAAAAACCCTCGCTGTTAAGCAACAGGAATGAAAATCGGGCTTGTTTCTCCTTACGATTATTCTTTTCCTGGCGGAGTTGTTGTTCACGTTTCTCATTTAGCTAAGTGCTTCACAGAAATGGGGCACGCAGTTAAAGTTTTGGCTCCCTGCTCCAAGAAGGGCGTTAGTTATTTTGGTGAAGAAGTTATCCCTATAGGTAAACCCTTTCCTGTCCCTTCGAGTGGCTCTATAGCTCGGGTGCCTTTGTCTCCCTGGTTACAAATTCAAATAAAAAAAGTCTTAGAAGAAGAAAATTTCGATATCCTTCATATCCATGAGCCTCTTGTCGGCTCACCCCTCTCGTTGAATGCGCTCATTGCATCTAATACTGTTAATGTTGGTACTTTTCATGCTTATCATTCCAAGCCTCGTGCCTACTGGTTGGGCAAACCAATTTTCAAAAAACTACTCACCAAGTTACATGGGAAAATCGCTGTCTCCAAACCAGCGAGAGAATTTGTAGGGCGGCATTTGCCGGCGGATTATCAAATTATTCCAAACGGGGTTGATATTGAACGGTTTTGCCTTGAAGGTCCGGTAGTAGAAGGGTTTGCTGATGGTAAGTTAAATATACTCTTTGTCGGTCGCCTTGAAAAACGCAAGGGTTTAGATTATTTGCTTGGTGCTTGTAGAAGAATCAAAGGACGATTTCCTGATATTCGACTTATTGTGGTGGGTCCCGGAACAAGGTTACGCCCTAAATACGAAAAAATGATTGAAGAAAAGGGCTTAACCGATGTAGTTTTCGTTGGTTTTGTTTCTGAGACTGAGTTACCGAATTATTACCGAACGGCTCACGTTTTTTGTTCTCCAGCTACAGGAGGCGAAAGTTTTGGTATTATCTTGCTTGAGGCTATGGCAAGTGGTAAGCCAGTGGTGGCATCTGATATTGAAGGTTATGCTAATGTAGTAACTCATGGTGAAGATGGATTACTGTTTCCTCCGAAAGATGAGGAAGCTTTAGCTGGAGCTATATCATCGTTGCTCGCTGATAAATCTTTGCATCATGCCATGGGGCTAAAAGGAAGACTCAAAGCGGAGAGTTATAGTTGGAAGAATATTGCCTCAAAGGTGATGGACTACTATATTAACCTACTTGGAAAGTATTAATCAGGCTAATTGTGGAGTGGAAGTAATCTTTGATGGATTTAGTTGGAATTCGTGAAACTTTAACTAAATGGATTGTCAAGCCACTAGTGCCGATTCTAATTCGGAGCCGACTCAAACCTGATACTTTAACTTTAATTGGTCTGGCACTGAATGGAGTTGCGGCGGCTGCCATTGCCACGAGACATTTCCTGTGGGCTGGTTTTTTAGTCCTTTTTTCAGGGTTATTTGACCTTCTTGATGGAGCCATAGCTCGTCTTACTAACCAAACTACTTCTTTTGGTGCTCTCTTGGACTCGGTGGTTGACCGTTTTTCGGAAGCTGTATTATTCTTGGGACTTTTAGCCTTGTATGTAAGGGAGCCATCTGAGTTAGAAATAGTACTTGTTTTTCTAGTGCTGATCGGTTCTTTTCTTATCAGCTATATAAGAGCTCGAGCTGAGGGTCTGGGGATAAAGTGTCATGTCGGCTGGTTTACTCGGGCAGAGAGAGTTGTAGTGTTGGCATTGGGGCTTCTTTTGAACCAGGTTCTTATTGCACTGTCAATTTTGGTTGTGCTCACCTTTGTTACTGTGGGGCAGCGATTGGTCTACGTATGGCAGAAAAGCCGGCGCTGAAATTAGTATTATGGAGGGTAAAGATGAGTGTGATGAAGAACCAGGGGAGTAAAACCTGATGAGTGACACAACCTTTAAATACAGCTTAATAGCTCTGACTTGTCTTGTTGTGGTGTGGATAGTATTGGGCATAATTATGGGAATCCTAAGCGCCGCCTGGGTCATTATTATTGGGTTAGTTGTCGAGGTTGTCGGTGGTAGTATTCTGCTCTATTACTGGGGCAAGAGTTATATGTCTCGCACTTAGGCTCCAACTTATATCTGCTTTCTTTTTCCAGAACAAGCTTTCTGCTATTATATTCAGTGGGTTACACGGTCTATTAGGTTAGGAGATAGATGGCTGTTATTGCTATTGTCGGTGGGCAGTGGGGAGACGAAGGAAAAGGGAAAATAGTCGACCTTTTGGCGGAAAAGGCTAGTGTGGTAGTGCGTTTTTCTGGCGGAGATAATGCTGGGCACACAGTAATAAACCCTTACGGGGAATTTCGACTCCACCTTGTGCCTTCAGGCATTTTCTATCCCCAGGTAACTTGTATTATTGGTAATGGTGTGGTCATAAATCCAGCAGTGCTTCTCAAAGAAATTGATGAGCTTCAAAAAAGTAAAGTAGATACCAGTCGCCTACTTGTAAGTGACCGGGCTCATTTGATTATGCCCTATCACATTATTCTGGACGGATTAGAGGAAGAAAGACAGGGTACAAAAGCAATAGGCACCACACGTAAGGGGATTGGTCCTGCTTTCGCTGACAAGATAGCTCGTCTCGGAATTCGTACTGGTGACTTGTTGAACAAAGATGCCTTTCTAACCCGTCTCAACTC
>CAZJMM010000074.1:0-6935 GCA_964547155.1 uncultured Dehalococcoidaceae bacterium
GTGCCTGCCGGCTGGCTGGTCCGGCAAGGGCGGTCAACGTAGGCTTGCCGGTTACAAGATGCTTTGTCTCTACAGCATCACCGACTGCGTAAATGCCACGGATGGAAGTCCGCATATGGTCGTCAACTTTAATGCCACCAAGTTTACCTATTTGAATCCCTGCAGACTGAGCCAGTCTGACGTCAGGTTTAATGCCTACGGCTAATATCATCAGGTCAAAGGGTATCGTAAGTCCATTTGTCAGCTTGACTTTTGTCTCTCCCCCATCCTCCACAATAGCCTCGGCTGAGGCGGAAAGCACCAAGCCAACACCATTGGCTTTGATAGTCTGCTGGGCTATAAATGCCATCTCGTGGTCTAATTGAGGTAAGACCTGGTCTAACATCTCAATAATAGTTGTCTCCATCCCCAGAAGTTTGAGATTTTCAGCAATCTCTAAACCGATGAAGCCGGCGCCGATTACCACTGCCCGGCGCGGCTGCTTTTCGTGGATGAACCCTAAAAGGGCGTCGGCATTTGTGAGATTACGTAGAGTGAACATGTTTTTAAGATTGTCACCCGCCAGAGGCAACCTGACAGGTTCAGCACCCGGAGACAGGATGAGATAGTCATACGATTCAAGATAGTGTTTGTTGTTAGCGAGGTCGGCTACCTCGACCTGCTTCTTATCAGGCATTATAGCCTTAACTTCGGAGTGCAGGCGTACATCTATGTTATAGCGCGTCCTCAGCTCCTGGGGATTTGAGACTAACAGGTTATTTCTATCTTTGATTACTCCACCTGTGTAATAAGGTAATCCACAGTGAGCATAGGAGACGTGTTCACCCTTTTCAAAGAGCACTATTTCTGCCTTTTCGTCCAGACGGCGAGCACGGGTGGCAGCTGCCGGTCCTCCAGCCCCAGCACCGACAATAACTAACTTCATTTGATATTTCCTCCTTATTCTGACTATTAATGCCACTACATTATATCTTTTATGAGCTCTTCGGTTTCCAGTCATGCTACGAAAGTACTACACAAAATGCTACTAATGGATTATTTTCAACACTGTTCACGCATGGCAAACTATACCTGAGTATAAGTGTAGGTAAAACATATGTCTGTGAGGGTAAATGGCCAAACCTATTATAGGACTGCTGAAGTTTATCGGAGTGTTGGCATAAGCAGAACCACCCTATTTCGGTGGCTCCAGAAAGGCATGTTGGGGGAAACTGGGTACAGGGATAGGAGAGGATGGAGACTATTTACTCAAGAGGAACTAGACAGGTTAAGGGCAGAGGTCGATCGCGTAACTGAAACTAGCCATTTGAGGACTGCCAAAGTGTTAACTCAGGCAGGGCGCTTTTCTTGAATGGAAATGAAAAAGCTCAATACAGTTAGAATGCGGCTTGGACCGAAAGTAGAAGCTTTATACCGGCACCCAGTGAAGCTTGAGAAATTGAAGAACAGGCATGAGCAGCGCCTAAATTACACATTGCAGAACGCCAACGAATGTTACGAAAGGATGTTGGATGCCGTGCATCAGGGTGCCCAGGTTATTGGCTTTGACTGGCGCTACCTGTACCTCAACGATGCCGCAGCCCGCCAAAGTGGCCGGTCTAAGAGAGAGTCCCTTGGTCACACTGTGATGGAGATGCACCCTGGCATTGAGGACAGCGAGATATTTGCTGAATTCAAAGCCTGCATGGAAAAACGCACGCCACACTGTACGGAAAGTGAATTTACCTTCCCTGACGGTAGTAAAGGCTGGTTTGAACTAAGAATTGAACCAGTACCTGATGGTATCCTTGTACTCTCCTCAGACATCACCGAGCAGGTAAAGTTAGAGAAGGCATTGAAGGTTAGAGATAAGGCTATAGCATCATTCATTAGTCCCATTGTCATGGTTGACTTTGAAGGTAAGCTGACCTACGTAAACGGTTCTTTCCTTAGTCTATGGAAATACGATGATGAGAAAGAAGTTATCGGGAAACCTGCTACAGAATTTTGGGGAATGCGTGGGAAAGCTGAGGAGATAACCAAGGCGGTCTTTCAGAAAGGGACGTGGGTAGGCGAAATAGTTGCCAAGAGAAAAGATGGCTCGACTTTCGATGCGCAATTATCAGCAAGCATGGTTACAGACGAAAACGGCAAGCCAATCATTATCACCGCTTCTTTTATTGACCTTACTGAGCGCAAGGAGGCAGAGGCTCAATTGAAAGTCGAAATTGGTCTTACTGGCCGTATTCTTTCCTCCATGCCAAACGCGGTCCTAGTAGTAGGTGAAGACCTGAGGGTACTGCTGGCGAACACAGCATTTTACAACGTCTTCAAGATGAGGAGAGAAGAGGTGGTGGGCGAGCCAATCTATAACATTATGCCTGTAGTGGAGTTATCTAGAGCAGTCTCAGCGGTGTCAAAAGGTGGACGGTCTGGGGATGAACTCGAATTAAGACACAAGGTAGGAGCTCTTGATAGAGTTCTGGTTGCTAACGTAATTCCCATACGAAAAGGGGAGGTCCTGTTACTTTTCCACGATGTGACCGAAGACAGGGGAAGGCAAGAAAGACTATACCTCACGGACCGCCTAGCCTCGATTGGCGAAATGATGTCTGGTGTTGCCCACGAGCTTAACAACCCGCTGACCAGCATTATTGGTCTATCTGAGTTGCTCATGCAGCAGGACATACCGGATGATGCCAAGGAAGACGTGGAGGTTATCTTTAGCGAAGCACAGCGCGCTGCTGAGATAGTGAAGAAGCTCTTGACCTTTGCCCGGAAACATGAGCCCGTGAGGCAGCTGACACAGATAAATAAAGTCATACAGGATGTCCTCACACTGCGTGCCTATGTGCACAAGGTAAATAACATTCAGGTCAACACGCGTTTGGACCCTGCATTGCCCGAAACCACAGTTGACTACTTTCAGATGCAACAGGTGTTTCTAAATATCATCCTCAACGCTGAGACAGCTATGATCGAGTCACACAATAAGGGTACCTTAACCATTATCACTCGACGAACCGATAACACCATCAGTGTTGTATTTGCTGACGATGGTCCGGGGATTGCAAAAGAAGACCTGCCTCGGATATTTGACCCTTTCTTTACCACTAAGGAGGTAGGGAAAGGAACCGGGTTAGGACTCAGTATCTGTTACGGTATAGTAGCTGCGCATGGCGGCAAGATTTATGCCCAAAGTGAGTTAGGCAACGGGGCTACATTTGTGGTCGAGTTACCAGTGAAGATTCGCTAATGATGAAATGGTGAGTGTAATTATGGAGGGCTGGACAAATGGTTACTAAAGAGCAAAGCATCCTAATTGTTGATGATGAAGAAATGGTTAGAAGACCTCTTCGTAAGAAACTGTCATGGTCAGGCTACCATTGCGAGGAAGCTAGTAATGCTGAGGAGGCGCTGGAAAAATTAAAGAGCAACACGCCCGACTTGGTGATTCTGGACATTAAGATGCCAGGTAAATCAGGTATAGAGCTATTGCGGGAAATTAGAGCAAGCTATCCTGAGACCCCGGTGATTATAGCTACTGCTGTTACTGAAACTAACGTCGCGACACAATGTATGAATATGGGAGCTCAGGATTATATATGTAAGCCCTTTAGTTTGGATGAGCTTATGCTAAGTGTTTATAGAGCGGTAGATAAGAAACCGAGACGCCTTGTTGACAGATCCTCTAACCTCTTACAGCATAAGGAGGTTGAAAGCTATACATCACCACTCACCCCGCGAGAAAAAGAGGTCATCAATTTGATAGCTCAGGGCTATCTTAATAAACAGATTGCAAACATTCTTGGCATAAGTGACCAGACTGTTAAAAACCACATCACGTCCATTCTCGAAAAACTGCAAGTTAACCGCCGAACTGATGCTGCTATTGTCGCTCTTGCACGAGGCGTCCTATCTTTGAGAGATGTAGCCATTCAAACTCGTGAAAGAGCTTCCACACCAGGGTCATAAAGGACAACCCCTACCATTGCAGTATTTCTTCAACGTTCTTCAGTTTTGCTGACGTTTCACATATGCTGCTTTTAAGCCTTAAATAAAAGACGTAGGCACACTTGATTGCATCTAATGAATCATGTTCGGGTGAATTAGATGAAAGCCACAACTAGCAATCAGGTTATGACCGGTTATGGCACTCGAATCGTCTGAAGCCAGAAAAACGGCACAAGTAGCTATTTCAGACGGCTCCCCTATTCTCTTCAAGGCATTGTTGTCCGTGATTTTACCCATCATTTCTTCGTAGGAAATACCTGCATCTTTAGCCGAATCCTTCACCCAACCCTCGAATTCTTTAGTCCGGGTGGCGCCAGGGCTGATGCAGTTAACACGAATATTGTGCTTGCCGGCTTCAATAGCTAGAGTTTCAGTAAAGCCGATTAACCCCCATTTAGTAACAGAGTATGGGCTTTCTTTAGGGAGTCCAGATATCCCAGCAACACTGCTAATATTGATGATATTGCCACTTCTGCGAGGAATCATAGACTTAAGTACTTCTCTTGCGCAAAGCATAGTCCCGGTCAGATTTACAGCCAGCAGGTCATGCCAGTTATCGAGATTCATATCAACCACATCAGCATTATTGAACGTCGCTAAGGCGGCATTATTTACCAATATATCAATCTGACCATACTCGTCAAGAGTTTGGGCTACCATCCGTTGTACCTGCTTTTGGTCAGAGATATCGGTTTGTATCGCCGTTGCTTTACCACCTCTGGATTTAATTTCTTTTGCTACCTCTTCCAACCTGGAAAAGTTACGGGCTGCTACTACCACTGCAGCCCCCTCATTGGCAAAAGCATGGGCAATAGCCTTGCCTATGCCACTCCCACCACCGGTAATAATAGCTACTTTATCCTTTAGTTTCATGGATTCCTTCCTCCTTCCTTAATTTTTGTATAAAGCAATATCTTTTTAGAGTAGAAGCGTTTTGTAATCTTGCACAGTGGAATATATTATACAACAACCGAACTCTTGTTAAACCCTGCGTACTCAAAGGGACAATTACTACTTTGGTGGTATGACTGGAAGCTGCAGGTAAGATGGGTGGTCTGGACCGGTGTAAATGGTGTTGGAAGCCCCGGCCTGGTAGGTTGTACCTGTGGGGTCAACAATTGGAATCATCATCCCATGGCCGGAGGCAGGCTGGACATCTAGTCTGATGCGATGCCCTTTACTGATGAGCGCCGTAGTTGGCCAGATCTCAACCTCGGCTTCCACAATTTCTCCAGGGGCGAGTAATTGATAGTCCGTTTTGGCATGAGTATGCCAGGGACGGTAAATTGTTGATTTCTTTGAGTCCAATTTACGGTGAGAGACCTTCAGCGCGCCTTGGCCTACTGGATAAAATATACTTTGCCCAGGACTGCCGCCAACGACATAAGGCACCTCTACATTGTTCTCGTCTATTACCCTTATATAGGCATGAATTTGCATATCTTGGGTGGTAGAGGATACCCACAAAACGAGTTTGACGTAACCGGCTATTAATATATCCTCCGCTAGGGGCTCGGTGACAAATGAGACCCCATACGACCATGGTGGGTCAACGCCCCATTTCACGTCAGCTGAATAAGTCTTTGATGCTTCTTTTACAGGTACGGTTGTGAGTAATTTCATGAAATCATTCCTTTTCCCGTCGCCTGCCCAAGTAGAAGGTGTGGCGTCCAGATAATACTTCGTATACTGGGTGCGGGCGATTGGCCATTCATTCTCATACTGCCAGTAATAGCCTCTCCAACCGGTACGGACCATTATACTGACTGGCGGCTGGGCCATAATACCATTGTCTATACCCTTGAGCCAGTAATCGAAGAATGCTACATGGGAGTCAAGGAATTCCTTTGCGTACATCCAGAAATGGATGCCGGGCTCCGACAAAATTAACAACTTTTTGTCTTTGGATGCGGCATGGATATAAGCTTCACTGCTGCCGCGAGTATGTATGGTGCCTTCCGTACCAAACGAGGTCCAGAAAGGCACCTTCACTTTGCTTAGGTCAACACTAATGCAAATTCTACCCTCTGGTCCGTAGATAACAGGGTCATCAAAAGGATCCTGCATGGCGATGCTTATCCAGTCCACCCGTTGCCATTCACCGCAGACAACCTTTGGCTGGAAATTGAACGCATTATAAAGACCTCCTCCGCTGTATATATAGTCACGGTAGGAATTTATGTCACCCGCGATGGGGATCATTGCCTTGAGGTGCGGCGGCTGCAATTGAGCAACATTATATGCATCCATCGCATAATAGGAAGCACCATATAATCCTACATTACCATTGGACCATTCCTGTATGCCAGCCCACTCAATAGCATCATAGAAATCTTTAGCCTCCTGCAGACTGAACTGTTCATGTACCCCGGGAGTTTTGCCCATACCGCGTTCGTCAACCCGTATTACAACGTAGCCTCTGGGCACCCAGTCCAGCGTGTTTGCTAACTCGAAGTTCTCGCTGACCACCTCCATGGTGAAAGGGAGATTAAAGAAAGGCTGT
The DNA here is from genome assembly GCA_964547155.1 of uncultured Dehalococcoidaceae bacterium. Classification (GTDB taxonomy): domain Bacteria; phylum Chloroflexota; class Dehalococcoidia; order GIF9; family DYGU01; genus CAZJMM01. Next base: position 6,497 of record CAZJMM010000074.1, read on the forward strand.
GGTGGGATTGGTTGTCCGTCAAAATAGTCATCCTCCAACTTTTCACATCTTAATAAGTCTTCTTCGTTACATATACAGCCGAACCAGAAAGCTTTGCCATATCCCCCGAAGCTCATCACGACGGGGTACTTCCCTTCCTCAATGGGACGGTAGACATCTGCCAGAAGATAGGAGCCGTCTCTGGTAGGTACTTTTACATCAGTCATCTTTCTTATACCATTCAAGGTGCGGCGTAGATGATTCCTTGCCTGAGCTGCCGTCCGCAAAGTTTTCTTGAATTCGGCAAATAGGGCTTTCACATCCGGGTCTTCGGTGAAAGCCTGTTCCGGCTGGTCAAAGTTAATCTTGTAGCGGTACCGCTTGACCACATTTCTTGTCTCATCTGTAATCGTGATGCCATTTTCTACATTACCGTCCTCGTCCAGGCTTTGTATGAATC
>CAZJMM010000075.1:0-3863 GCA_964547155.1 uncultured Dehalococcoidaceae bacterium
GGTGGGAATTACCACGGCAAGGGCAATTTTCACAGAATTTTAGGGAGTTATGCGAAGATTTGGGGGATTTGGCGGGGTGGGTTACCACTGGACAAACATTGGTATCTTTGTTTAGCTGTAGGTATATCTATACCAAGGGTAAAGGTTATGCTTTATCAATGTAATACACACATAATGACTGTTCCTTCACAATGCAAACCTGAAAACTGTAACTCTGTCTTGTTCACGCTGTAAGTAACAAACCGTTAGATTGTTACCTGAATTGACGCGGTAATTGAATTGTCCGTTAGATACCCGACCCCGTAGGCTGCTGTTCAATTTTATTAGCACTTACATATTGCTAACTTGTTCTCGTTGACGGTGAGTGAGCAGAAATGTAACATAGGAGCACTGCGGGCGATTCTAACAGTCCAGACAATTCTAAATAAGGGGGTAAATTATGACTAATTCAGAACAGCACATAATAAAAACCGCATTATCTCACCATAGACTCGAGGCTTTAACTGACGCAGTCTTTGCTATCGTAATGACGCTGTTGGTATTGGGCCTCACTGTACCCATGTTCACAGGAAATTCAATGCACTCCCAATTAAGTCAGTTAGCGGAGATGTGGCCAAAATTCGCAAGCTACTTCGCGACGTTCTTTCTACTAGGGTTTATATGGTCCCTACAACATCGTTCGTTCGGTTTTATTAAACGTATAGACAGCGTATTCATCTGGATGCACATTATCAGTCTGATGTTTATTGTACTGCTCCCCTTTTCGACGTCTCTTCTGGGAGAGTACATGAGACAACAGTTGCCGGTCTTAATATGGGAGGGCAATGGTTTTGTGTGTTTAGTTATCGCCCCCATAAGCTGGTTATATGCCACAGGAAAATACCGGCTAGTGGATCCAGATATTGACCCGCATGAAGTTATGATGGGTAAAATAATGCCTCTAATTTCCTCGGCCGTTGTGGCGATTGCCATGGGCGTATCATACCTGAATACTATTGCGTCAATGATTATTTTTGTCGCGTTGTTTATTTTTGGAGTGATAATCACCACGGTTCAAGGTCGTATACGCGTTGCTGAGCAAGTGGCAAAATAGCTGAGATACGATATACGGTAGTTTAACTTGGCTAGCAATAAGCCACAATGCTACTCGTTTGCTCTCTGGTAACTAACCAGTAATTGCTGTATCGCCGGAATCAATGCCTTCTTCTCAAATAGAAGTTCGGGAACTGTCCCCCAAGGCCCACTTAAGGGGATCCTAACCGAACCAAGCAAATACAAGTAATACTGCGGAAGTGCTCTATATTGAACTAAATAATCCCAGTTTTCTATAGGAAATTGCGTGCGGAAAGGATTCTCAGAAAGAGAATTTTTATAGCTGATTTTGATGATATAATGGGGATAGGGTCGTACTAGAAGAAGGGTAGTGACTAGTAATTGAGTATTTAAAGGAAATTGGGAGATGGAACTAAAGGATAAAGTAAAAAAATGGAAAAAGCTTCAGCAATCATCTATTACTCTTCAAGAAGTACAGAGAAAAATTGACGAGTTGCAACCATTTTGGAAGGTATTTGAGAAGGAAAGCGATAGGTCAGTTGCAATAGTAGCTACATGCTTATTAGATGACTTGCTTGAAAGAATTATCCGTGCAGCATATGTTCAAGACCCACAAATGAAATCACTATTTAAGGATAGCAATATTCTTCAGCCATTTTTTGCCAAAATTAATATCGCATATTTTTCAGGTTTGATACCGGATATTGTTTATCATGATCTTAAGTTAATATGCAAAATTAGAAATAAGTTTGCACATGCAATTATTGCGGACTTAAGCTTTACTGAGACGAGCATAGTCCAGCAGATAGAAGAATTCAAACTAGGCCCTAAAAAAATAGCCAAACTTTCTGCGCCTGGAATTAAGTTCAGAGTGATCATTGCACAAATTGTAGCTATATTGCAGGTTCTAGAGGAGATACTTTCTAAAGCCAGGCCACCACATCTAGTAGAATTACTAAAGTTAAATGAGAAGACAGTTATAGGGTGGGGCCTTACTCAAGCTGAAATATATAGGGCTTTGCAAAGAACCAAAAAATCCTAATCAAAGCACTATCCCAGACTTAGAGAAGGTACACCAATAATAAATCCCCCCATTTTCCACAGCAAATTTCTCACAGGGACTGTGCTAAAAAGGAACTACACAGGGGGCTAATTCCAGCGAAGGCAAGACGCTTTCTCAGTGCTATAAAAAGGGTATTGACAGCCACATTAATTAGGGCTACAGTAATGCTCCAACCTACGAAATAGGCTTGGCTATAATGTAGTTGTTGTGCTGGTGCAGGGGGTAAAGGACTATGAAAGAAGGGCGCCAGAACCGTAAAGTGATTTGGCGGTGGCTGGTGCCCTTCTTAGTTAATAAAATCTAAATGGAAAGGAGGTAAAAGAATGCCACGATTAATTGCTGTCCACACCGCACCATTCAAACAGGAAAACTTTAAGGACTGGGCAAAACAAACACGGCCAAAAGGCTTTTCTTGGAAGCTCACTTACTGCGATTTTGATGATAATAAGTTCTTCTGTGAATGGGAAGCACCCAGTAAAGAAGCACTAGCGGAAGCATTTAAGGCACAAAATATGCCTTTCGATGCAATCTACCCTGTGAAGCTATTCGATGTCGCCAAAGCAAAGTTCGAGTAGATTTAAGTAGTGTATGACACGTCTTAATTTCGGTCTGACATTGGTGAGCCGGTAAAGAAGGAGGTGGTGTGAATTTAAAAGAAAGGCAAAAACCAAGCATGTATAAAGGTAATACGACTAAAGGAGGACGAAAATGAAATTCATGACTATAGCCAAGATGAAGGATGTGGCATCTACAGTTCCGCCATCTGTAATGAGGCAACTCATGGAGGCAACCTTTAATTTAATGAATCAGGACATGAAAGCGGGCAGAATCTTGGAGGCTTACTTCATGGCTGGGTCGGGTCGTTCCGTGGTTATTAGTGAAGCCAAGAGCGCCGAAGAAATTGTTCAAAGTATTAGCGCGCTACCCATAGAGGGATTTATGGATTTCGAGACCTACCCGCTGGCAGACTTCAATGAGTCAATGAAAGCCTATATTGAAGCCATCAAGGCGGCAGAAAAGATGTTCCCCGGACCACCCAGATAGCTTACCGAGCCTGCACTGGACTGAACTCTTTACCAAATTCAATAGTGCGTTCTAACTTCGGCTCCTAATTTGGAGTGCGCAGTGTGTATTTGCTTATTTTTTGGCCAAAATCCATATTAATTCTCTGGAAATTCCGCACATATGTTGTGGTAAAAGGGGACGACGGGGAGGGATAATTCTAAGATTTCCCGGCGCTATTAAAAAGGGTATTGACAGGACGGTATTTGGGTAGTAGGTTGTAATTAAATTATTTGGGAGGTGAGGAAAATGCCACAAATATTTAAAGCTCTAGTGTCAATCAGCGTTTGGATACTATTTGTCTGGGGATGCACAATGCTCATAAATAGTCTAGTGCTGATGATAATAGGGTGGGCTGATTGGCCGCCGACAATGGCTGGCTTGGGCATCGCTATAGTTAGCTTAGCTCTATCGGCAGTTGCAGCCAGGATAAGGCAAAAGATGGAATAAGTCCTCTCCTAAGATTTTTAATATAAACATTTTACCCTATGCCTCCTAGAACAAACTGTTAGTTATCATCTCCCAGTGAGGGTCTTTTCTGTTGTCTGAAATCCTTGCCCTTTTTCACCCTGTCTGTTTCCACCCCATTTTCCATAGGAAATTTCTCACAGGGGTTGTGGCAAAAGGGAACCACACGGCTGTATAATCTGAGATCTGTCCGTGAAACTCAGATTCGAACCCCTAA
>CAZJMM010000075.1:3873-6926 GCA_964547155.1 uncultured Dehalococcoidaceae bacterium
GTCTGTTTCCACCCCATTTTCCATTGGAAATTCCGCACACACGTTGTAGCAAAAGTGAACGACGGGGAGGGATAATTCTGAGATTTGTCCCACTCCCGTCCCAACCGCCTCAGGCTCAAATATAAACGGACTAATAAACCACAGATCAAAGGTGCAAAGTTCACCGAGATGAAAGGGTTAAGGCACTTCGCGATGAGTGAAAAATTTCAGGCATTCAAGAGATATTTGATGTCAATCTTGGACGAGATTGTCAAGAAACTGATATGATGGTGAAGGCAGTCATTTCCTTTGCTGACTAAGATAGTAGAGGTATTACAAGTATAGTTGCCACTGACCGGCAAATCTGCACGTGGTACGGAATGAAATAAAGGAGGCTTCAATGGCAATTAGAACAGCACAACAGTATATAGAAAGTTTGAGAGATGACCGGGTGGTTTACTTTGAAGGGAAGAGGGTCAGAGATGTTACCCAGCACCCTATCTTGAGAATTGCTATTGATTGGATGGCAACGGATTATATCCTGCAACAAGACTCCCGGTATCAAAGCCTCGTCACTGAGAAGAATGAAGAAGGCGAAATAGTTAGCTTTGTTTTCATGCCACAAACGAGTGCGAAAGACCTTCTCAGATTAAGAGAAGTCGTGAAACTTTGGGCTAGGGTATGCTTTGGCAAGCCGCCAGGGGCTAAATTTGTCGGCAAGGACGGACTAAATGCTGTAACTGTTGTTAGTCAACGGGTTGATAAGCAATTCGGCACCAACTATGCTGCGCGTGTTGAGGGGTATCGAAAATACCTACAAAAGACTGATTCTTCTATAGCTTTGGGTATGACCGATGTTAAGGGAGACCGGAGCCTCCGCCCATCGCAACAGAAAACTCATAAGGATTATTACGTCAGAATTGTAGAAGAGCGTAAGGATGGTATAATCGTCAGGGGAGCTAAAGCGCATATCAGTGGGGCACCACTTGCCAATGAGATAATCGTCTTGCCCTGTCGGGCTATGCGTGAAGATGATAAAGAATATGCCGTTTGCTTTGCTGTCCCAGCTAATGCCAAAGGTCTTACGCTAATATCTGCTGAGCATGAGGTGAAGGAAGCAGGCAATCTGTTTGATCACCCCATCGGTGCCAGTATTTATATTAACGACGCTATGGTTATCTTTGAAGATGTCTTTATCCCTAACGAGAGGGTATTTATGAAAGGAGAGTGGCAATTCGCCGGTGATATTGCTTATATGTTTGGCAATTTTCATCGCCTCAGTGCCGAGACATATAAAGCTGTAGAATTGGAACTCGTGACCGGCGCTGCTACATTGATGGCTGAATACAATGGCATAGAAAGAGCTTCCCATATTCAGGATAAGCTTACCTGGCTTGTCTCATATGCTGAGGCAACCGAGGTCTTAGGTAGGGCTGCCTGTGAGCACTGTGTCTCTGAACCTGACTCAAATTTGGTCTATCCTAACCCAATGTATGCCAATATAGCCAAATTCTTTTTCGCCGATAATTGGCATCAGGCAACCAAGTATATCCAGGACATAGCTGGAGGAATTGTGGCAACGGTTCCTTCAGCTGAAGACTTTCTGAATCCTGAGACTCACAGCATGATAGATAAATACCTTGGAGGGAAGGCTGATATCCCAACAGAACACAGGATTCGGTTAATCAAGCTAATAAGGGATTTAACCTCTTGCTATGAGGACGTTCTTACTATCCATGCTGAGGGGTCTTTGGCTGCGCAGAAGCTTTCCATATACACGCTCGCCGATTTTGAAAGATATAAGGCAGCAGCTAAGAGGGCAGCCAGGATTAAAGACGGAACTGAGCACCCTATCTTCAGCCAGCTACCGGAGTTCCCAATAAGAGTAGCCTAATTTAGCACATGATTTAGGTATCGTGGAAAACTAAACCAAAAAAGAAGCTAAGATTGATTTAGAAGGGAAAAGGTATATGGAAATTAAGAAAGTCGGAGTAGTAGGTTGTGGTTTGATGGGCTCTGGGATCGCCCAGGTTTGCGCTCAGTCAGGCTACCATGTAGTAGTATCAGATATCAATGATGAATTTCTCGATAAAGGATTAACCTCGATTAATTTGTTCCTGACTAAGGGCATAGAGAGAGGTAAGGTAACTCCAGAGCAAAAAGAGGCAACGCTACGTCGCATCAGAGGTACAACTAACACTAAAGATTTTAGCGAGTGTAATCTAGTTATTGAAGCTGTAAACGAAGATATGAACTTAAAGAAGAGGGTTTTTGCTGAATTAGGTGAGGTCTCTTCTAAGGAAGCTATCCTAGCTACTAATACCTCAGTCCTATCTGTACTTGATATGGCTGTGGTAACAGGCAAACCAGAGAAAGTGGTAGGGCTGCATTTCTTCAATCCTGCACCTATTATGAGACCTGTTGAGTTAGTAAGAACGATATTAACCAGTGATGAGACAATAGCCATTGCCAGGGCTTTCGTTGAGTCACTGGGGAAGACTGCTATCATTGCCACGGATTCCCCGGGGTTTATTGTGGACCGTCTGTCAATAGCCTTTACTCTAAATGCTGTTCGTATGTTAGAAGCCGGTGTTGCTACTGTGGAGGACATTGATAAAGCAGTAACCTTAGGGTTAAATCATCCAATGGGACCTTTTCAGTTAGCTGACCTTGTTGGGCTTGATACGCTTGTTGCAGTTTCCACTTCTCTCTATGAACAGCTCAATGATCCTCAATATGCACTGCCGACTATGGTAAGGAAGATGGTCACTGCCGGGTGGTTGGGGCGTAAGACAGGGAAAGGCTTCTATGAGTATGGTAAACCTGCATAGCACAGGATAACGCTATTTAGAAGAAGGTGAGAAAATGGCAGACATAGGGATTACCTCTTATGGCATTTATGTACCCCGATATCGATTAAGCCGCAAGACCATATCTGCAGCCATGGGCTGGCTAACCCCGGGAGCCTTACCAGGTGAGAAGGCGGTAGTTAATCATGATGAGGATAGCCTTACCATGGCTGTGGCTGCAGGTATGGATTGCCTTAAGGGGGGTGAGCGGGCAAAGATGGATGG
>CAZJMM010000076.1:0-6847 GCA_964547155.1 uncultured Dehalococcoidaceae bacterium
AAGCCCGAGAGGGGAGTCGAACCCACTAACCTACCGATTACAAGTCGGTTGCGCTACCATTGCGCTACTCGGGCAACACCTCAAACCTCGTTCAATTGCTGGGCTGTCAGTATAGAAAAAGCCAAAATAAAAGTCAAGCTAAATCTCAAAACAGGCCCAAATACCAACTAATGATATCACTGCCCCAGAATAAGGCTGCCATTGCTCCCAAAGACAGGAACGGTCCAAAGGCAATACCTTCACGCCACCGTTTCTTTCTCAGCAAAAGCAAAATCGCTGCTACTATCCCACCACTAACTATAGCCAGAAACAAAGCCAAAAACACGAGCGGAAAACCGGTAACCAGACCGACCAGTGCCGCTAACTTCACGTCTCCAAAGCCCATCCCTCCCTTGTATACTAAAGCTGGCAGAAGTAATAAAACCAAGCCTATGGCACCGCCAATAGCCGCTTTGACAATACCAGGCTCGGTTACTACTGATAAAACCAGAGCTAGAGCCATCCCCGGATAGACTATCTTGTTGGGGATAATGTGATGTTCCAGGTCAATGACCATAACAATAATGAATAAACAGCAATAAACAATAGTAATAAGAAGCTGCCAGCTAAGACCGTAATGCCAGTAAAGAAAGGCAAACAGGGCGCCAGTGCCCAGTTCAACCCACAGTAATCTCTGTGGTATTCTCGCCTGGCAGTAGCGACATCGTCCTCTGAGCCACAGATAGCTGAACACCGGAATCAGGTCTTTTGCTACCAAGCGCTTCTGGCAGGAAGGGCAATGGGATGGCGGTGAAGAAATAATGGACATCCCAACAGGTAGCCGGTCAATACAAACATTGAGAAAACTGCCAACTGCAACACCAGCAAAGCCAAACAGTAATTCAATCATGCCTGCGGATTGTAATATAACTCGCGGTAATAAGCAACGCGTGGTACTTTTTTCCTAACCGAAATGTGACCAACGGGCTATTTACTCTCAGAAGCAGACATACGATACTTAATTCAGTAATAGTCAAGATTAGTAAGAATTTCCAGGTAGCTGGAAAAGGAGGTGAATGGGGGTTCTTAAGATACAAAATGAAGTTACCAAAAACTCAGGTCGAGAGTGAAACAAAACACTAAAAGGAGGTGAAATAGACATAATGAAGCGGTTTATCAGAGCTTTTGTCAAAGGACACAAGGGCTTCACCCTCATGGAACTACTCATCGTGGTCGCTATCCTCGGCATTATCGCTGCGGTAGTGGCTCTCAACCTCGGTGGTTTCATGACCGTCGGCACCTTAAATGCAGCTAACACCGAAGCCGAGAATGTAAAGACAGGCTCAGTAGCCTACTACGCTGACCATACTGCCTGGCCAGCTGATTCAACGCTCTTAAGCCCCGACTATTTAACGTCAGTACCAAAAGCAACCTACACTTTTGATAATGCAACCGGCTTGATATCGGGTGCTGACCCGGGTGGTTGGACTGGCATTGTGTGGGATGCCGTTGGATACAAATGGGCCAAAGCGCCGTAATCCGGCAACATAGCTAATTCACATGATATCCATAATACAACATTAGATACCCCCACTCCCAAGTGAGACAGGGCGACCCGTACGGGTCGCCCTGTCATTTTTATGATTTTCTTTTGAGATTGTTTCGGGGCTTCACCCCTCGCAAAGACGAGAAAAATGTGCCTCGCAATGACAAATAAGCAATCTCATTTCTCTATCACCGACTTCTTTACAGAAAGGGGGAAAATAGTCATTAGGGACCTTTGCTTTTGCCATTGTCCACTGAAGGCAAAGCAAGCCTACGCTCTTTGCACTGAGGGATTACTTCATTGCAGCTGTAGCAGATGTGGGATACGTGTGTCCTACGACTCAAAGGGAACAAAAGGATAGGTGGCTTGGCTAAAGTAACTACCTCGCTTTGACCTTGATTTCGCCAACCAGCTTTCTGACCTCTTCTTCGTCCTGACACCAGGCTAAGACGGTTGCCCAGTCAATAATTCCTTTAAAATAAAGGGCAATCAAAGCCTGGTCCAGGGTTTGCATGCCTGAATCAGCATGGGTGCGGATAGTGTTGGGTAACAAGTGTATCCTACCTTCTCGGATGAGGTTTTTAACCGCCGGATTGCCAAGCATAATTTCCACAGCGGCTACCCTACCTCCGCCAACCCGAGGCACCAGCACCTGACACAGGACAACTAATAGCACTGAAGCTAATCTGGCTTGGGTTAAAGGTCGCTCGTGAGGTGGAAAGAGGTCAACAATCCTTTCCACTGATTGGGCAGCACTGGGCGCATGCCCGGTAGACAGGACAAGATGCCCTGTCTCAGCTACACTAAGCACAGCAGCGGCTGTTTCCAAATCCCTCATCTCCCCCACCAGAATTACATCCGGGTCCTGACGAAGGACATACTTTAGAGCAGTGGCAAACGACAAGGTATCAGCACCTAACTCCCGCTGTGAGAGAGCCGACTTAATACCGTCGTGGGTATACTCTATGGGGTCTTCAATAGTGATTATATAGCGGTGGCTCTTATTGTTGAGATGGTGGAGCATCGCCGCCAGAGTAGTTGTCTTGCCTGAACCGGTAGGACCAGTAACTATAATTAAACCTCTTGGTCTCATTATCAGATCTTTCAATATTTGGGGGAGTCCCAGTTCGTCTATAGTAGGTATCACGGGTGATAGAAAACGAATGTTAATACTAATACTTCCCTGCTGGTGGCAGGCGTTGCACCTCAACCTGCCAACACCAGGCAAAACGTAAGCAAAGTCCAGCTCCATCTGGTGGAAAAACGCTTCCCGCTGTGTTGGAGTAGTTAGCTGGAAAAGAGCTTCACTTATATCCTCTGGAATAAGCTTATGATGGCTATCAAGAGGCTGAAGAGCACCATCAATACGCACCAAAGGGGCGGCATTAGTAATCAAATGCAGGTCTGAGGCTTTCAGGTGCCTCGCTTTCTTTAGTAAAGATTGGATTTCCATCCTTGACCTACCATCCTTCCTATCACTTCAGCGTTATCTGAAACTTTAACTGGCGATACTCAATGGTATCAAAAGCAATAAAGACCTGAGAAAAGCGACCACTTGCCTGCAGGTTTTTGGCATAGCTCAGAATAGTATCCTTATCTGAGGCAATGCCTTCCACAATTAGAGTTTGTGTGCCATAATTGAAAGCAACCGGCGGTGTGACCGTCCCCGGTAGTAGGCTATGTGCTTTGGACAGGTCGTCGCTCACCTTAAGTCGCTGTTGTTCCCACCCAGCCACAACTTTCTTCATAGCATCTCGCGCTGCGGTCACCTCAGTCAGCCTGGTTTCAAGCTGGCTAATGTCCTCAGGGTTAACCCCATGAGCCTTGATTTCAGTCTGCACCTGGCTTAGCTCCGCCTTAAGTACTGAATTCTCAGCAATCACTTGGCGAGTATTAAGACCCAGCCAAGCCAGAAGAACAATAGCCACTATGATCACTATCCAGGAAAGAATGGGAAGAACAGGCACCGGTTGGGGAAGATAGACCTGGGGGACAACATTCAGGTTAAGCCGGAGTCCCGTCTGGTCTGTCTTAATCTCTTTCAGAACTAAACCGATATTTGCCATAAATGCAGCAGCATCAAAGTTTCCCGAATGGGACAAAGGTACGGAGAGCGGCTTGACCGGGTATGGTAACCCTTCCCTCACTATCTCAGCTACCTGAGCCTCGCCGCCCATAATAACTGGCATATCTTCCCGTATTGGCCTTTTTTCATGGCTGGAGTTGTAAAAGCGGATAGTCCTGTCCAATTCCTCCTTTATCTCCTCAGCTTTATCCAGGGGCGTGAGGTCATCTCGTGAAAAAGCCAAGCTCCGCACCAGCTCCGGGACACCGTTAACGGCGATAACGATATCGAAATCGTTTTTTTCAACATTAATAGCGATAGCCTCCCTTTCACCACAAGCCCCGGCTGCGGCTAAAGGTCTTACATCCATAAGGTAGGGGTCAAGTCCTGCCTGGCGTAAAGTGTCCATCAAGGCATCCACCCTGCCCCGCGGCAGTCCTACCAGACATACCATAGTCTCTTCACCAGAAACACTCAGAGACTGCCATGAAAGATAAAGGTCCTTCGTCGGCACCGGCATCACTTTCTCGGCTTCTCGTTTAACAGCTTCAGCTAAGAGTTCTCGGGGTAACCGAGGGAAAGTAAGAAGGCGATAAACGGAGTGGATGCCACTGACACTGGCAATGACTTTCTGGGCGGATATCTTCCCCGTCTTAAGGAGCTGCCTGATTTTCTGGCTTACAACGACTTTATCCAGAACCACGCCATCCTTTACCAGTCCAGACTCCAGAGGCAGACTGATTGCCCTTACAACCTGCCTCCCCCTCACCGTCAGCCACTTAATTTCGTTATCTTCAATAGCTATACTATGTATATCAGCCATTAGTCCATCCTTTTCAAATAAATGTAAAGCCCCACTTCACCCGTATCCAACTCCTCAACGGTTTCCGCTTTGTTAAGAGAAACGGAAGTTATCTCAGCGGTGGGCAGCTCTGTTTTCACTTTGTCAACAAATCCGACCATGCTGGCTACATCTCCTTCAAGCGTGACTTCCAGATTCAAGACCTGATATTCCACTTTATCTATTCTCTTCTTAATGAGAGTGGTAGCCATGTCCGTCACTTCCAGGTCACACTGCTTAGCTAGATTAAACAGATTTTCGGTAATCTCCAGACTCTGGTCCGGCTCCGGGAAACTGGCTTTCATTGTCTGAAGCTCCGCTTCAACAGTTCCAATCCTGCTTTCTAAGTCCGCCGCTTTTGCTGGCGGTGACTGTGTCAACTTAGTCTGTGTAGACCGAGCCTGTTCGAGGTTCTGCTTTAAGCTTTCCGTAGCTCCAGCCTGCCCCCGCCACACCATAAACATACCTATAAAGGCAATCAGCAGAATCCCCAGAATCAAGATTAATTGGCTTACTTTGCTTATTTTTGGCAATTTATTCTCCTCCTACTTCTACCTTATAAGTAAGTGTCCCGCCGACGGTAATCTCAGAGCGGAAGGAAAGGACAATATAGACCAAGTTCCAGGAATCAGTCCCGGTAGGTAGTCTCGCTTCAGCTTCACTGTCGCCGGGCTGGATGATGCCGTTTCCTCCCGTGTAAGTATCAATATCTACGCCGTCAATAGTGCCGCCGCCAAGAAGGTTCGACTTCGAATTCCAGACATTGTTCCATGGATTGGTAGGCGGGTCACTCAAATAGACATCATTGACTTTGATGCTGTCGCCCGAATAGATTTCATCACCTTCAGCTAGAAAACAGGTGAGGCGAGCCGCTTCCGGGTCATCCAAGACATCCTGCGGAGCCAGGAAGCCACTAATGGTAAAAATTAGAGTCTGGTCCATGTCACAGTAACGAAATGTATCATACATATAAAGTTGATGACCTTTGGTGGAAGGGCTGGAATAGATGATAACCACTGACCAGGCACTATAAGCCCACTCGTCCTGGCTACCACTATTCTCCCAATAACCACTCTGCAATAAGTCACTCTTGTTACCATCTCTGGTGCTGCCCAGGGGATAGAGCGTATAGCCGACCACGCTCTCACCAGAATGGCTGTCCTTCCACTCATAAAGAGCAGTTTTACCTGTCCCTGAAGAACCAACACTCCAGTGTCCTAAAGTATACTTGGCATTTCCGACAAAATTGACTCCCTGACCCTTGAAGAAATCGGTCACCAGGGTGGTAATATCAGCGTAGCAGGAATAAGACCAGCCGTGCTGGGAACTTGAGGTGCCGTTAGGTAATACCTGAGAAGCAGAAGCGGTGATTACCTGGGGTGTGGCAAACTTGTAGCTACCAACCTCCACCTGAAGCGCAATCTTATTGACTCCCTTGTCAGCCGGCAGTGCCTGTCTCTGTGCCTCGGTCAGGTTCCAGGCATACCAAGGCTTGCATTTCCATCCCGACCAGTAGAGGAAGATTTTCTGCACCACAGCATCAGCAGGGATAACGTTGACGGTGGCTGAAGTTTCCTTATACAGCCGGTCCCGCCTCTTTTTGGAATCATAACTGTCGCTGTCCCTCATCAGGGTATTACCGGCTGATTGATAGTCACCTGCCATAGCTGAGCCAAACATACGGAATTCATTTTTGGTAGTGTAAGCAGTAACTTCCGTATATTTACCGGAGCCACTAATAGCCTTGGAAGTAACCTCGTAGAGTTTAATATCCACATCCCAGGAAAGCTTAGGGTCGCCCTGGTTCGTCCTCATCCAGGAAAAAGCGCCCTGAGGGTTCTCGTCAGGCGTATACTGAAAGGTGACTATTTTCTTGCTTCCTTGAGACGGCAACAGGCTATAATCAATGGCTGGAGAATAGTTCCAGGTTATCTCTATGCCACCGTGGTGTGGAGAAATTTCTGGAACACAATAATACGGCTGTCCGAACTCTTCTAAGTTACTTGAACCATCTACATATTCAAATCCCGCTGGAAACCAGCAGCCTATCCTTTCTACCTTCAAATTGGCTATCGAGCCATCATGAATCATACTAATTTGATAGACACTATTAACTCTGTCAATGACATCGCCAACGGTCACCAGACTGCTGCGTGGGTTCCTTTCCTGTCCAGGACTGGGTTCCTCCAGTCCTTCCAAGACCCACCGAGGCTGTATACTCACTTCCACATCTCGAGCATTGACATCAAGCACCGGGTAATCTGATTCAGGGCTATAGGGCTCATGGTTATAAGCACTTTCACCCCAGTCGCCTAGCATCCAGTCGGGTAGCCTGTCATTCTTTATTCTCCACAAGGCGTCTTCAACCCCGGCATCAGCGGCATAGTATTCCAGCGCCTTTTCCTCTATCACCTTC
>CAZJMM010000077.1:0-6789 GCA_964547155.1 uncultured Dehalococcoidaceae bacterium
TAGGGGTCAGGGGGGTAGTCGCTTCTATTAGAGTGCCCTGGGAGTCGTAGTCATGAGAGAGTGTGCCTCCGTACCATGTCCAAATTCTGCCGCCTACCGACTCAGACTCGTAAACTGGTTCAAATATCGGAACATGTCCCGCTTCATTGAAGAAAAACCGGCGAGACCGGGAGATAAGCTCATCAATGGTGGCAGAACGCCCGTCGGTAGTGGTGACTCTAAATTCGTCCTCTACTCCAGCATACCTCTGTTTATTGAATTTGGGCATATCTTCCCCTTTTGCCTACTCTGAAATTAACGTTTTCAAGATTGGTTTTGGAACTGCCTATAGTCCCCGCAGGAACTCAGGGCGAAGGGCATGTTCGTCTCTGGTTGCGAGAGCATTATCCAGTTGTTTTAATAACCTCGTTTTTTCCTGGGGCAGTCTGCCGCGAATAGAAAGATAATTTGAGGCGTGCATGGAACTGAAGAAGCAATTGGTGAAATTTGAATTTTCTACGATTATTTTCAATTCTTTGAGAGATTCAAGCGGGGAAATGAGATGAAATTTACCCTCTTTCCATTCTTGGTATAAGGGCGTGCCTGGAACCAATATCAAAGTCAGAGCGCCGGCATAGTCTGGGTCAATTTCGGTAAGAACTCTGGCTGTCTTAAGAGCATGGTTTTCGCTTCCTTCGACTCCAGCGAGCCCTAAAATTACAGTAGCCGAGAGGATAATACCAGCATCTTTCACTTTTCTCCCGGCTTCCACCATTTGCTGGTAGTTTACTCCTTTGCCGACTTTGCGCAGTACCTCTTCGTCACCACTTTCAACCCCCAGGTAGATTATGCCTAACTTAAGTTCCTTGAGACTTCTAAGCTCAGCTACAGTTCGGCGCAGAAGATCTTGAGGCGTGCCGTAAGTGCCGATTCGGTTGAGGTTGGGGAGCTTTTCATTAAGATAGTTGAGGACTTCTACTAACTTTGGGAAGGGATAGACGAGGGCGTCACCATCCTGGAGAAATATCCTTCCTTGATCCCAGCCTTGAGCCACCCTGTAGACTACGTTGGGAATGGTCGGCAGGAAAACTCCTTTCTGGACATAAAGAGATAGGGCATCAATCTCTTTCTTAACTTCGTCAACTTCCCTTACTAACAACTTCGCCCCATAAAAGTTACAAAAGGTGCAAGTGTTATTGGAGCAGCCGTTAGTCAATGGAAGGAAATAGCTCCGAGCTTCGCTGGGTGGACGGATAATATCCGGTCTTTCAAAAGGCATATTACTGCTATCTCAGTAACTGTTTTCAAATCTTAAGCACCAGCAACCGGCTAACTCGAGCAATTAGCTTTCTTCTGCCTCGCCGGGTTTCTTTTCCTCTTCCTTCACCTCTGCCGCTTCTGGGGCTACACCTTCAGCTACAGCTTCAGGTACTTTGACTACCTCTTCAACCTCTACCTTTATCGTTTCAACCTTGATTACCATCTGTTCCGGATCAGTGAGGAGAGTAATCTCCTCTCCAATCTCGAGGTCTTTGACATGGACGGCATCGCCCGGGTGCAAGAGGTTGCTGACATCTACAGTGAAGCCTTCCGGTATATTGCCGGGTAGACATTCCACCTCAAGAGCTCTGATGTTTGTCATCAGGTCTCCCTCTCTGGATTTGACGGCTGGTGACTCACCTATAAAATGTATCGGTACCTCTACCTTTATTTTTTCCTCCATTCTGACTTGGTAGAAGCTCACATGCAGAGCCTTTCCAGTGCCACCCTTTCTTTGGACTTCTTTGATGATTACATTCCTTGGTGACTTCGCCCCCTCTATCCTTAATGAGACAAGATGAGTCATGCCTGCCTGACTCAACAACTTATCTAAGGCTCTGGCTTCTGCCTGTAGTGACATCGAGTCTATGCCGTGACCATAGACATTTATCGGGATGATGCCAGCCCGCCGCAAAGATTTCACTTTTTTCCTGAATACCTGCCTTCTGGCAACTTCAAGCTCCAAAGACTTCATTACTGTCCTCCTATTTCTAAGAGCAACTCATAATTGTAGCTCAAAACGGTCCTGTATGCAAAAATATCACATGGCATTGGTATCAATGGTTTTACTCTATGGAGGTAATTGCCTATAAGTGTTTTTCTGTTCCTAATGCCTCTCAGCCGCAATGCAAGCTGCCCCCAGGGCGGCGGTTATTCGGGGATGCTCAGGTACCAGCACTTTAATACCTAAAGCTTCGCTTACTCTGTGGACCAGACCGATGTCCTCAGCACCGCCGCCGGTAAGGACGCACTCTGGCTCTAACCCAATCCTGTTGACCAAAGTGACTACCTTTGCGGCTATAGCTTTGTGGATGCCAGCCAAAATATCTTCCTTATTAGCGCCTTCGGCAATGCGGGATATGGTCTCTGATTCGGCAAAAACAGCGCAGCTAGTACTGAACTCTACAGGCTGTTTGGACTTCAGGGACAGGGGACCAATATCTTCTATCTTAATGCCTAATATTCGGGCAATAATCTGCAAAAATCTGCCACTGCCGGCAGCACATTTTTCACTAATGATGAAATCAACTACATTGCCTTCAGGGGTTATCTTTATTACTTTACTGGATTGCCCGCCAATATCAATTACTGTTCGAGCTTGAGGAAAAAGGTAATTCACTCCTTTAGCCTGACAGGAGATATCACTCACTTGACGGGAAGAGAAAGGCGCGCTGGCAGCACCTACGCCAGTAGTGACAATGCCGGTTATATTGTCAAAGGGAATGCTGGGTCTTGACAAGACCTGGCTCATAGTCTTTTCGGCAGCCTTCTTGTAGTTGCCTCCTGAGGTAACTATTTCAAAAGCAACTATCTTTTTCTCTTTCAGGATTACCGCCTTGGTGAAGACGGAGCCAATATCAACCCCAGCAAACAACTGTGCTTTTGTCGTTTTGTCCAATTCACTCCTTTTAAATAAGTCCCCAGTCTTCATAACCTTGCCGAATAGTGGCTAAATATTCTTTCGAAGGCTGTGTCTCCTCTGATTGTTGGACCTTAACATAGGTTGTGACTTCTATGGCGTCACCCGCATCTGTGAATACAACTACATTTATCCGGTTATAGATATCAGGATAACCTTCGTATCCATCCAGTAATTTCAAATCTTTCTCCGTAACTTCGTAGATGGCGCCACTAACTTTCTCTCCCCTGTATGGCTTAATGCTGGCTTTTCCTCCATGCCACTCCCGGGACCAACCGGCAAAAATTAGTTTCCAATTAGGCAGGGTAGCTGTGAATTTGGGTTTAGCTTCAGGGCAGCGTTCTGCCATCTGCCTGCGGTTCAGATTTGAAGCATAAGCAAAGTAATACATCTCATATACTATCCCGCATCTTGGTTCAACAGAACACTCTTTATTTGAAAAAGGTGACTTCTTTCAGGCGGCGTTCCTTTTCCGGCACTACTCCCTTAGCCAGTAGTTCTTTACCAATAAGAGCTGCACCTAAAGCCCCGGTGATAAGAGGTTCTGGAGGGACAAGGACTGATTGTCCGAGTTTTTCTTCTATAACTTTCACCAGACCTATGTTCTTAGCTCCACCCCCGGTTAATACTATATCTTTTTCTATTCCTATGCCTGTGACCATAGTGACTATCCGGGAGGCGATGGCTTCGTGAAGCCCGGCAATGATGTTAGTAACGGGAATGCCTTCAGCAAGGCGAGAGACCACTTCTTGTTCGGCAAAGACAGTGCAGGTGTTGCTAATCTTTACTTTAGCCGAAGCCTGGAGAGCTAAGTTTCCCAAGTCTTCCAGTTTTACGCCAAGAGCTTCAGCAATTACCTCCAGAAACCTGCCAGTGCCAGCAGCACATTTATCATTCATGACAAAGTCGGCTACCTTACCTTCCTCAGTCAGTTTTATACCTTTACAGTCTTGCCCGCCGATATCAATAACTGTCTTAGCTGAAGGGAAAAGAGTCTTAACACCTTTGGCATGGCAGGATATCTCGGTAACCTGCCGGTCGGCGAAGGGAACATTTATCCTGCCGTAGCCGGTAGCCACTACGAAATTTATCTGGTCAAAGGACAATCCTGCCTGGTTTAGTGCTTCTGCCATCACCTGGTGGGCAAGGCGGCGGTGCTCAACCCCGGTGGGACCAATGACAGAAGCCAGAATGCTACCATTGACGATAACTACCTTGGTCATCGTAGAGCCAACATCAACTCCAGCAAAATACATCGCGGTCTCCAGAATTATCTTGCTTTCCAGGATGAGGAAATCAAGCCGCAGCGCTTGAGCCTGGTTTCAATGAATAGTCGAGAATTGCTAAACGCCTTCAGGAATCTTATTGACCCCATTCGGGGATTTAATATATCATAGTGAACTGGTTTATGGAAATTGACCATTTGACTAAAGACAAAGCCAAGATATAATTATGAAGGCATTGGAGACCAAGCGAAGTCTTGATAAGAAATGCGGGTTACCGGCGGTAAAGTTAAAGGATACAGATTGAAAGTACCCAGGGGCAGTTTGGTTCGCCCGACTACAGACATGGTTAGGCAGGCTCTTTTTTCAATATTGGTGGGAATAGCTAATGACCTGTCTCAAGTCCTTGACCTCTATGCTGGCAGTGGTGCCTTGGGGATTGAAGCCCTAAGTCGGGGAGCCGAATGGGTTGACTTTGTAGAACGGGAACCACGCTGCTGTGCGGTTATAAAAGAAAACCTGAAGAAAACCGGTTTCAGTGATAAAGCCCATGTTTACTGTTGCACTGTAATGAAAGCGCTCACTTTTCTTAAGAATAAATATGATATTATTCTTATGGATGCCCCTTACTCTGACCAGTCGTCAGTCAATTTACTACGGCAGTTAGCAGTATCGAGTATTATTAATACGGATTCCTTAGTGGCCGTCTCTCATTCCCATCGTCTGCCCCTGAGCGATAGTTATAACGGTCTGCGTTTAATTCGGGAGCAGCGCTATGGTGATACTTGTGTCTCAATATACCATAAGGAGGAGAAATCTTGACTATTGCTATCTATCCAGGCAGCTTTGACCCTATAACCAATGGGCACCTTGATATCATCAAGCGTGCCTCGTTTCTCTTTGATAAGTTTATCATTGGTGTCTATGACCGGCCTGAGAAAGCGCTTCTTTTCTCAGCTCAAGAAAGAGTGGAAATGACGAAGCAAGCTATCGTCGGTCTAACTAACGTGGAAGTTGAAGCCTATTCTGGTCTCACAGTTGATTTCGCTCGCAGGGTAGGAGCCCAGGTCATGGTCAGGGGCTTGAGGATGAGTTCTGACTTTGAGCGGGAATTTGAAATGGCGATGATGAACAAGAAGTTAGCACCCAACCTGGAATTAGTTTGCCTTATGGCAAGCCTGCAATACCAATTTCTTAGCTCTAGCCTGCTTAAGGAAGTGGCAAAACTGGGGGGTTGTTTGGATGGGATGGTTCCTGAGCATGTCGCCGTTGCCCTAAGAGCCAAATTCTCTCGAGAGTTATCTGAGTTGTCCAAGAAAGAGGTGTCTATTTAAGGCAGCACCGGATTTCTGACAATGGAAATTCAGGAGATAAAAATCTAAAGGAGGTAGAATTAAAGTGGCGCTCAAAATAACTGAAGAATGCATTAATTGCGGTGCCTGCGAGCCAGAATGCAAGAATGAAGCTATTAAGGAAGGGGACACCATCTACGTTATTGACCCTAACAAATGCACTGAATGTGTGGGCTGGTTTGAATCACAGAAATGTGTTGAGGTATGCCCGGTAGATTGTTGTGTGCCCGACCCTGCCCATAAAGAGAGCCGTGAACAACTGTTAGCAAAATGGCAGAAGCTGCATCCGGGCCAGACTCCCGAAGTAACATAGAGCCGAAAAGAGTAAACTGGCTACAAGATTAAGATTCTTTGGTACCTAAAGTTTTTGCCTTTTCATAAGCAGCAATAACAGCGTGGATAAGAAGGGAGCGCAGTCCTCCCTTCTCTAATTGTAATAGTCCTTCGGCAGTAGTACCACCAGGGGAAGTTACGATGCTCCTGAGCTCAGCCGGGTGCTTATCCATCACCTGGATGGTATGGGCTGAACCTAATACTGTCTCCAGAACTAATTTCTCGGCAATTTCTCGTGGTAAGCCAATGTGAACGCCGGCGTCAACCAAAGCCTCAATGACGAGGAAGACATAAGCTGGACCACTTCCACTTAGAGCTGTTGCCATATCTACGTACTTTTCGTCAACTACATAGATTTCCTTGCCAAAAGCTGTAAAGATTGAACGAGCTAATTCCTTCTGCTGTTGGCTGACTTCTGGGGCAGCTGTCCATACTGTTATCGCTTCGCTAATTTGCGCTGCCATATTAGGCATAGCTCGGACTATATGGGAGCGGTCTAAACCACGATAAATAGTGTCTATGGTGGCACCAGCTACGATGGACAAGACCAGTTGTTCTGGGGTCAATGCCACTCCCAGCTCTCTTAGTACTGGCGTTAAATCTTGAGGCTTAATCGCCAGAAGAACTACTTCTGCTCCTTTAACTGCTTGCCGATTATCTTTTGTGGTTTTGACATTATACTTTTCCTTCAATAGATCTCGCCGTGACGGGCTGATATCGCTAACAACAATATCTTCTTGACTTGCTACACCTTTTGTTAAGAGACTTTTGATTATAGCCTCACCCATAACCCCTCCACCAACAAAACTTATCCTCATATTATCTTCACCTCACTTCTGCACAGTGCGCTCACCAAAAATTGCTCGACCAATCCTCAATATTGTAGCACCTTCCTCAATAGCTATCTCAAAATCGTCCGTCATACCCATAGACAAATGCTCCA
>CAZJMM010000078.1:0-6591 GCA_964547155.1 uncultured Dehalococcoidaceae bacterium
CCCCTTTTCTAAAACCTGTTCCTCGGAACACCCAAACTCCTTGCAAACGTCACCAGCCACCCGCCTCAAATCCATCCTCGGTTGAAGTAGTTTGAATTGTAGTAACTCTCTCACCATCCCTTCACGAGGGAAAAGTCTCTTCCACCCAATTGACAAAACGTTCTCCCCATAAAATGAGCCACTTTCATAGCATCCTTTCGTCAAAAGGATATCTGCTGAACGTTTTGTAACCTGTTTCAGTGACTACAAAGTCTTCCTCCAGTCTCACGCCATCGGCACCACCGGGCTTGGCGACATAGGTCTCTATCGCCATATAACAATTGGGTTTCAGTTCTATTGGATAATCCTTCGAAAACATATGGGTGGTGAATGGCCGTTCATGTATGTTAAGGCCCACACCGTGTGCAATGTTCAGGCTGAAGTCCTCAAAAGTTCCATAAGGTAAGGCCTCTGCTACTTTATCTGTCCCGACACCTGCTTTGACGGCATTCATCGCTTTCTGCAGTGAATCATAACACTCCCTGTACAGCGCCTTTTGCTCACTCGTAGGCTTATCACCGACCAGCATGGTTCGAACGAAGTCAGCATAATATCCCATGTACGGCAAAACAACATCTGCGATTACTAAGTCACCAGGGGCGAGGATTCTATCCGAAATCGTGAAGCGGCAATATGGGTTTGTGCGTCCTCCAGAAGCAAAAGACCCAATAATCGACTCTGCACCTAGGCTAATTGCGGTCTTATTCATTTCTGCCCATACTTCCCATTCCCTGACGCCAGGCTTCAACATTTGCTCCATCGTGTAAAAACAGGCGTCAGCAATTGAAGCTGCTATTGCCAGACATTGCAGCTCATCTTTTGTTTTTACATACCTGGCATCATCCATGCATGTTACGCCTTCCACATAGTTTATGTTCGCATCTTCCAACGCTCCAGCCACCGCATGACTCAAGAAGTCGAACCCAACCTTTTCACGACTAACACCGTTCGCTTCAAGAGCCTTCTTTATGTCACCGACAAACATCTTCAACATTTTCGCCGCTGGTTCACGGCCAAACTGGAGCGCATGACCGAATGGTATTGAATAACTGATCCTTCCTGCCAACCAAGGCGCAGCGAAATCTCTAATCCATCTGAGGTCTCCACCCAGCTCGAAAAGCATAGGTTCTCCTTCTAGCGGGAGAACCGCATACCTCTCATTTGGAAAGGGTGCCCCAACCGTACCGGTTATGTATCTGACGTTGTATCCAGTAAAGACGACCATTGCTCCCAGGCCGTGGCTTCTCATTGCCTCCCTCGTCCTTTGTAGCCTTTCTCTTCGCAACCGTTCAATGTTGACACCTTCTTCGCAGTCCCTTCCCACCTGAGCCCACTTGTTGTACATTTTCCGCATTGTAAACCCTCCTTTCAGTTATTTTGATATCGTCCTATGTTTTGCTGACGATTTAAATCCCCACATCTTCCTTGTTAGCTCGATATTCCGTTGGTATAACAGGTAGAAGCAGACGTGATTGGTGATTCTTATCCCGGTAGATCTTATGAGTTGTCGCTCGGCTGCTATTGAGGTGGAAACTGTCAGGGGCTAATAGGACCAATGTAGGATCACCAGCAGATTCTATGCTTCTAATTTCCAGCTCAATGCAGTGCCCCGCCCTAAAGACATTTGAGATCGCCCCTATTGGAATTGCATATTGATATATTTTGCCTGGAGCGACTGGCTCTGACCTTGTGTGTGGATGAAAAGGGCGCCAAGGTGTAGACCTACTTTCATCAAGCTCTCTATGCGATGCTTTTAGCCAACCTGTGCTCACTTCAATCTTGGTACCGGATGGATCAACATCCCTGACTTTCACCATCCAGTTTGTGTCATCCGTGTCAATCGAGGCGTACAAATACAGGGCAATGGGTCCCGTTACCTCCATATCTTCCAGCATAGGGGGGCTGGTGTACTTGATCGATTGCACGACATTCGTCACAGTCGGAGGTGCCTGATAAAATCCATCAGGCGGAACGATGTCCGTGTCCAGGGGTTCTGGCTCCATTGAGAGGCGTCCACGAGGACGCAAGTAGAATTCTGTCCATTTCGTTCTGGCCAGAGGCCACTCCTCTTCATATCGCCACTGCCTAATTCCTTCCACAAATATCTTTATTGGCGGCTCATCCATAACGCCCGTATCTATGCCTTTAAGCCAGTGGTCATACCACCTGATGATCAAATCGTGAAGCTCGTGGAACGGACGTTCTACCATTGGTGGAAACGGCATCATGAGCAACTTTTTGGGTCCCTTTACTCCGAGATAGCAATTAATCGTGTCGTCTACGAACCAGGCACGGCCCCAGTTAATCCCTGTGTAGACCGGTACCTCGACCTTGTCAAACTTGGTAGAAGCCTCGCCTTCCCAGTAGAATGGCCCATCATAAGGATTTAGTAGGAGATCAAGAAAGACCGGGCTTCTCTGAGAATACTTGAGCATATGATAGAAGTTAGGGTAATTCCGTACATCTGGGTCATTTAATCTTTCTTCGACTCGGCGCTCGAACTCTTCCTTGGTAAGCTTCTTCATCATAGCCGATACAACATTTTTCACGGCGAAACCGCTGTCACCGCCACGACCATCAATCGCTGCCCGGAGCATCAACCAGAATATGCCTCCATGATAGTTTAAGCGGTAGATGTCATAGGCTCCTCCGTAAGGGAACACTGCTTTTAGATGAGGTGGCTGTTCAGCAGCGGTTTGGATCTGCATCACCGCATAGTAAGATATGCCCACCATCCCCACATTACCATCACACCACGGTTGTTGTGCAATCCACTCTACAAGATCGTAACCGTCTCTACCCTCCTCATTTCTTCCTATACCACTTAAACCGGCATATTCCCCTTCTGAGTGGCCTGTCCCCCTCAGATCAGCAATGACATGTGCATATCCTCTGGGCACTATGTAGCTTATATCACCCGCCTCTATACAGCCGTCCCACAGATTACTTGGAAGTGCCTGAGGAGGAAATGATAGCACCAATTCCTGGAGCTCCTTGCCGTAAGGTGACAGAGCTAGCAGCGCTGGAAATTTGCCCTCAGCGTCAGGGCGGTAAACATCAGCTGCCAACCGTACTCCATCCCGCATAGAGATGTAAATATCTTTCTCCTTCTTAATCCCGTATTTGGGTTGCGAAATGAGTTTATGCCAATCCTCAGTCATGCTTTGCCCTCCTATTAACCTCACGATCCACATGCGGGGGTCTGACCTTTAAAGGGATTCCGTTTTCCGAGCATCTCGACAAACTCCTTCTGTGGATTCGTCACGGCACAGACAACACTTAAGTTTTGTTTCTTTATCTTGCCTTCAATTCGATGCGTTGCCACCCAACCACTATCTCCCGCTCGTTATTTTACCGGGCTGATGGTGGTAAGGAAGCCAAAGTAGCTGCCTGGCGCTGATCCAACTCCTTCGTCCAGACCCCTGCCTCCCTATAATACTTGATGGCCCCATTATGGTAAGGGCACAAGTCTACTACCTTCGTTACATCTGCAGCCTTAAGTTTCTTGCACACGGGGTGGTAGGCAGAGAACTCATCAAAATGCTCCCATACCATTTTCGTCATCTCGTAGACCAAGCTATCGGGAAGATCCCGATGGAAGGTAAGAAATATAGCCACGGCGGGAGTCTGAACATCCTTATCCATTCCCTTATAAGTTCCAGCAGGAATAATTTGTGGCGTGATCCATGAGAATTGTTTTCTGAGCATTGCCATATGAGCATCATCTACATGAAGAATACGCGCGGCATGTGACAGAAATAACTCTGTAGTGCCAGAGGTCGGGTAAATACCATCCACCTGGATTGCATCAAATTTGCCTGCCTTAAGTCCATCGTATGCTTCATCCGGTCTACCCCATTTCACTACTTTGACGTCCTTTAAATCAAAGCCATAGGCAACTGATAAAGCCTTTAAGTGCAATTCTGGAACCGGTACAGCACTTGGCCCAATACAAATCATTTTACCCTTGAGGTCTGGAAATGACTTTATGCCTGACTTGTCCAGAGCTATTGTATTCCCTTCCATCAGCAAGGCTTGAAGCCAGGCTCGGAAGGGTGTCGGACCTAATTTGCTTAGCGGCCCTGTACCACGAAGAACATCCACTACGGCCATGGAGGATGGTGCTCCAACATGCGCTTGACCTCTATGGATCAAAAAAGTGGCATCGTGCCCAGCAGTCGATGTTAAGCCAGCGGAGATACCCAAATACTTCTCAGTCATTCTGCCAATACCAGCCATTATCGGATACGTTGGGCCGATTTCCCCGCCTGTCGCAGTAAGTACGATTTTTTTCGGCCAACCCTCCCTTGTCGGTGTCTGTGTAGAAGCTACGGTGGTAAAAACGCTCAGCCCAAGGGTAACCGTGAACGCAAGTAGAAGTAAACAATAAACAAACTTTTTTCGAGTTGACATCTTTCTAGCCTCCTTTCATTATGCAATGTTCCTCCCGGAGCCCCGAATAAAGATTCTCCTGTTACCGCTCTTAAGCAATCCGTCCCGATTTCCCAATCTATTTTTCATCTGCCGAATTCCCATTTATAGCCTGATCATCACCTCCCTCCGTTCTCACACCTCCCACACATCTCTCCCCTTGCAGTGGTTAAGGTTATCTTCTTCTTCAAGTCAGTTTTATCTTGCGGTTGGCTTCTTCATCAGTAGATGACCGTTCTTCCATGAATGAATGCTCTTTGGTTGGATTTTGTAGCTGGAGGTTAAATGCCATTCTCCTCGCCGATCTTATATGCCAGAGCAATGTAGGAGCAATAATAATTGCCCCTACAATATCAGCTTGCCAGGCTGGCCATAGCAAAAATCCTCCACCTGCTATGAATAACACCCTCTCCAGCCGGCTCAGAGGCTTTAATAAGTAACCTTCGAAACCGGAACCTATAAATAGAATGGCTATTCCGGCAGTAGCTATCGCTTCTATTATATTTGTTAGTGGACCGATTAGAAGTAAAGAATTGTGATAGACAAAGATAAAGGGTAGAATAAACGAAAGGAAACCCAGGCGGCATGCTATAAGCCCCGATTTAATGGGGTCTGCTCCGGCAATTCCGGCAGCTACAAATACCACGAACGCCACCGGTGGAGTAATTTCGGCCTGGAGCCCCCAATAGAAACAAAATAGTTGCGCAGCGAGTGGTAAGATACCAAACTTGATCAAGGCCGGGGCCACCAAAGTAGCCATGATCAAGTAACAGGGGAGAGGTGGCAGGTTTATACCAAGTATAAACGAAGCAACGGCTACCATGAATAGGAGGAGCAGTTGGTTTCCACCCGCTAAATCGAGCAGTAAACCGGCCAGTTTGAAGCCAATACCACTGGCTGAAATGGCGGCTACAATGATGCCAGCACCAGCGCAAGATATAGCCGGAATTATCAACATCTCACCTGCATCTGCCAGGCAGCTAATTAGCAGGGTTATTATCTCTTTTAGCCCCTTCCGCAATTCTTTTCTCATTTGCCAGTCAATTAGGGCAATACCTATGGTTGAGAATGCAGTATACATGCCGCAGTGCTCAGTTGGCAGCTTTGCTACCGCCAGGAGGTACACCAAAAGAAATATTGGTATTACATAAAACCAACCTCGTTTCAAAACCTTTCCTATGGAGGGCAGTTGCTCAGGGGAAAGACCAACCAGTTGATATTTCTTCGCTTCGAAATGCACCTGCACAAATATACCCCAATAATAGAGGAAGGCCGGTGTGAAAGCGGCCACACATACTGCCCAGTAGGTCATCCCCAAAAAATCAGCCATAATAAAGGCTGCTATCCCCATCACCGGAGGCATAATCGCACTCCCATTCGCTGAAACAGCTTCTACCCCCGCAGCGAATTCCGACCTATAACCACATTGTTTCATTATTGGAATAGTTAGTGACCCAGTAACAGCAGCATTAGCTGGGCCCAGGCCGGTTATCATCCCCATCATGCAACTCGAAATTACGGAAGCCTTGGCTGGGCCTCCGGTCCACCGTCCAGTGAGGGCCATGGCGCTATCTACCAAAAACATGCCAGCATAAGTCTTTTGCAAAAAGGCGCCGAATAGCAAAAACATGGCAATAACAGTGAAAGTTAATGTTACAAACATACCCAGTATACCCATTGGCAGAAAGTACATCAGGGTGGTAACTCGTTCGAAATTAAGGTCGACTGAAATCGGCGCATATATTAGGAACGCAAGTATTGTAAGTGCAAGTACTAGGTTGATCGTACGCCTTGTAGCCTCTATCATAAGTAGAGCGAGTGAAAAAAAGAGGACTACCTCTGTACGTGTAGAAAATCCTGTTAATACACTATCCCACCATATATCACCGAAAAAAGCAACATAACCTGTCCCACATAAACTAATGATAATGAATAGGAGGTCATACCAGGGCAACGTCTCCTTAGGGGTTTTCTGTTTCCTTATTGGGGTACTGAGAAAGACCATTGTCAATGTGAGCCCCAGCGCTACAGCGCTGTAAGCAATGACCGGCACGTAAAGCCATGGTTTATATATGTTGCTTACATATAACAACGCCATTATGACTATGGCAACGCCAATCC
>CAZJMM010000079.1:0-6500 GCA_964547155.1 uncultured Dehalococcoidaceae bacterium
CAGTTCTAAGACAGTCTTTAAGAAAATCTAAATCATTCAGTACCTCCGGGTTACATTCTTTCAGTTCTAATAGTAAGTGTCGTCCGAGAGCATTCAAATCACCTTCCCCCCTTTAGATTTGGTTTTGTAAAGGCTACCCCTTTCAAAACCGCGAGGCAAATTCTATTATAATATGGTTGGTTTTAGCAATACCTTTTTGGATTTTAGTTAAAAATGTCGGCAACAAAGACTCTTGAAGCCCGGTTGTTCGCTCAAAGCCAGTTTGATTTAGGTTGGGCAGGGATAATTGCTTCTGGAATCAAAACGGGGAAAAGATTGAAGCACTACCTGAAGCAACTGGATTACTTGTGCCAGCAAATCAGCTCAGAAATAAAAAGTGGAAATGACATAGAAGAAGCCAAAGCTATCTTTGATTGGTTATGGTCAAACAAGCCAAAGCGGTATCAGCGCTTGGGTAATTTCAGGTTGACTCAGGTCATTGAAGCTCAATTAGACGAAAAGGAAGAAACTGTAGGTAGTTGCCTGGGGTTGACCCTGCTTTACAATGTTTTATGTCAGCGGTTTGGTCTGAAGATTAAAGCAGTTCATTTAGAGGAGGCTTTTGGCTGGGGACCGCATGTTTTTTCCCTTTTGGTTAGTGGTTCGGGAACATTAGATGTAGAGAATATTTTTGATAACGGTTTTGATTATAAAAGGCACATTAACAACCCAGGAAGGCAAGAATGGGGTGACCGAGAGCTTATAGCTGACCTTTATTTGAGTGACGGCAATAGTCTTTTTGAGCAAGGTGATTTTGCGGAAGCTTTGGGGAGTTATGACAAGGCACTGAAGCTAAACCCAAAATATCTGAACGCTTACCGTAATAAGGGGCTGACTTTAATGCAGCTTGGGAGAATGGAAGAAGCTAAAGAGTATCTGGTGAAGTAAGAGGTAGCTGAGGGATAGAGTGACAGAAAAGGAAGCGTTGGTTACTGTCTATGTTGCTGCCGGGCAACCGGAAGCACATATAATCAAAGCCCGGCTGGAAGCTGAGGGTATCCCTGTGCTCCTCAGTTACGAGAGTGCCGGCTTGGTTTTCGGACTTACCGTTGATGGTCTGGGTGAGGTGAAGGTAATGGTACCGAGTTCTGTGGTGGAAGAGGCTAAGGAGATTCTAAGAACTACTAAAACTAAGCTTTCAGGCCAAGCTCCCGATAAAGAGTCTGAAAATCAAAATTCTCTTCCAGAATCTGACTAAATTTCTCCAGTTTCTTGAGGCTATGGAATTTGGTTTGTTTTAAAGCTTCTTCAATACCGGCTATTGTACTTGTTATATTTTGTTTCACCACAATTATCGGTACCCGCTTGATTTCCGCCTCATTAAGAATAATCGGCGAAGGTGGGACATTGCCTGTCAGAACAAGACAATTGGTAGAAGTACGCAGGGCGGCTAACTGCATGTCAGCCCGTTCGCCTCGGATTATGGCAGCTTTATTTGCTTTACGCCCAAAATAGTCAGTAGCCGGGTCAGGAGACATAGCTCCCAGCATTATGTTCTCTATTATCTCGCCCTCAGCTTCAGGATGAGTCACAATCTCTCCATTTAAAGCTTTAGCCAATTCAGCAACGCTGACACCGAGGAGGGTACGCTCTTCTGGAAGGACACCCAATACTTTTATCCCTTCCTTCTGGAAAGAAGTTTCTAAATCATCTTTTATCTGCTCTATTTTGGGCTTGGGCACAAAGTTAATAACTACTCCCAGCAGCTTTTGTCCCAGTCGCTGGCTAACCTCAGCGACTTTTGAGGCTGCTAAGGCTCGGGAATAACGAAGGACAATAACCGCCCTAGAATCCAGAGCTTCGGTAACTTGGTAGCAAGTCTCTGTAGCTACTTTGTCTATAGTTAGGTCACTTAACCCTTCCATAATTACTGTTTCTTTCTTGAGAGAGGCACGATTATAAGCTTGCTCAAGCTTCTGTTTGAAGCTTTCTGTATCTGTGGTGAGACCTTGCCACAGGTCACGGCGGGATATGACAATAGGTGACAAAGTATCTAAGGGTTCCCCAATGCCAAGGGCTTCCTTAATGAAGAGGGTGTCTCTGTAGCCATCAGTAAGACCTGGGTCGGAAAGACGGACTGGTCTGAAAAACCCCACCTTCTTTCCTTCTTGCATCAGCTTTTTGCCGATACCCAAGCATAGAGCCGTTTTACCAGCAGCTTCTACAGAAGTTAAGTACAGAGCTTTCATAACCCTCCTCCTTCTTGGAGTTGATAAATTATACCATTCTTTACAATAGAGCAATAAACATCTATAATATTAGTCAAAGCGAAAACCGAAAGGTTACTGTTAAATTTGGCGACTGAGGGTTTCGGGCTCTCAGTTTTTTTAATACCTTGATTAAGCTTTGGAGGTGGCATTAGCGTGGCTCCTATTAGTGATTATAAGCCGCTGGCTCGAAAAGCGCCTGGGTCTATCAAGGTTGGGAAAGGAGATATTGCCATGGCACAAAAGGAACTTTTTATTACCAAGGAAGGGCTGCTTAAGCTGCAATCAGAATTGGAGCACCTCCGTTCTGTGCGAAGGCAGGAAGTAGCGGAAAAGATCCTGAGAGCTAAAGAGAGAGGTGGCACCGAAAATAATGCTGAGTACGAAGATGCCAAGAATGACCAGGCTTTTGTGGAGGGGAGGATTCTGACTCTGGAAAACATGATTAACAAAGCCGTGGTCATAAATTCAGCAGCTAAGCTTGATAAGGTAGCTCTTGGTACTAAGGTTCTGCTCCAGAATCAGGATGGCAAAATTGAGCAATTTACCATTATCGGTAGTGCTGAGGCTGACCCTATTGAGGGTAAGATTTCGAATGAATCCCCGGTTGGGAAGGCTATTCTGGGTAGGTCGGTAGGTGAAGAGGTTGAAGTTCCCACTCCAGCAGGAGTACTCAAGCTCCTGATATTGGAAATCAGCGGGATATGACGGCGAGACTGGAACGTTTAACTCAGCAGCGTCTGGAAAAGCTGAACAGAATCCGAGCTCGAGGGATAGACCCTTACCCCCATTCTTATGAGCGCAGTCACACCACCAGTGAAGCAATAGCCCTTCTTACTGACCAAGAAAAAAGTCCGGAGAAGGCTTCCTTGGAAGAGTTAACTTTAGCCGGACGGATTGTAGCCAGCCGTTTTATGGGTAAGGTAGCTTTTTTTGATATTCGTGATGGCTCAGGCAAAATCCAACTCTATCTTCGCTCAGACCTCTTGGGAGAGGAGAAATATGAACTTCTTCGCGACCTGGATATTGGTGATATTATCGGAGTAAAGGGCACAGTCTTTCGTACAAAAACTGGCGAACCTACCATCGAGGTGTCTGATTTCACTATCCTGACTAAGTCTCTGCAACCTTTGCCGGAAAAGTGGCACGGACTGGTGGATGTGGAAAAACGCTACCGACAGCGCTATCTTGACCTTATTTCCAATGAAGAAACAAAGCCTATTTTCATTCTGCGCACCAAGATTATCACTGCTATACGCCAGTTCCTAGATGAGCAGGGATTTATTGAAGTTGAGACACCTGTATTGCAAACAGTAGCTGGTGGGGCTTTAGCTCGCCCCTTTATTACCCGTCATCAAGCTCTTGACCAGGACTTATACTTGCGCATTGCCCTGGAGTTATCTCTCAAGCGGTTGATTGTGGGTGGTTTTGACAAAGTCTATGAAATTGGGCGCGCCTTTCGTAATGAGGGCATTTCCATTAAACACAATCCTGAATTCACAATGCTGGAAAGTTACCAGGCTTATGCTGACTATAAAGATGTCATGCAGATGGTGGAAGAGATGATACTTTATGCGGCTAAGAAGGTTCTGGGTAGTGCTCAATTTAGCTATGGTGGCAAGCCCATTAATGTTACTCCGCCATGGCGACGTTTGTTCCTGCGTGAGGTGATTCAGAAATACTGTGGTATTGATTTTGAAGATTATCCCGATGCTGATTCGCTGCGAGCACGGATACGAGAATTAGGTATGGAGGTAGACCCTACCAAAAATAGAGGTAGGCTGGTAGATGAACTGATTACTACCTTTGTTGAGCCCAAACTTACAGAGCCAACTTTCCTTCTGGATTATCCTGTGGAAATGTCACCATTAGCCAAAAGAAAGCGGGGCAACGAGCGCCTTGTGGAGCGCTTTGAAGCTTTCATAGGTGGTATGGAAATTGCTAATGCCTTTTCCGAGCTTAATGACCCTACAGAACAGAGACAGCGTTTCCAGCAGCAGATGCAAAATAGAGGTCGTGGGGAAGATGTGGAGGTAGTTGATGATGATTTTTTGCTGGCTCTGGAGTATGGCATGCCACCATGTGGAGGCTTGGGGGTGGGTATTGATCGCCTGGTAATGCTTTTTGCCGACCGACAGTCTATTCGGGAAGTTATCTTTTTCCCTCAGCTAAAAACTAAGGAGTGAAAATGCTGGACTTAAAGCTCATCCGTGAAGAGCCCGAGCTTGTACGTCAAGGGCTGGAGAAGCGAGGGGAGACGGTTTCTCTGGATGAAATTCTTAAACTTGACCAGCAGCATCGTCAGCTACTTCATGAGGTGGAAGTACTCAGAGCTCGCCGCAATGAGGTAAGTAAACAAATTGGTAAGCTTAAAGATAAGCCCTCTGAACTAATCAATGAGATGCGCCAGATGGGGGAGCAAATCGCCTCTTTGGAAGAGCAGGTGGCACAAGTGGCGGCTAAATTAGAGGAAGCTCTCTTATATCTGCCTAACTTGCCAGCGCCGGATATCCCAATAGGTAAGGATACAAATGATAATGTGGTGGTGCGTACTTGGGGCAAGCCTCGAGACTTCTCTTTTGCTCCCTTGCCTCATTGGGATTTAGGGGAGAAGCTGGGTATTATTGATTTCCAGAGTGGGGTGAAGCTGTCCGGGACTCGTTTCTATGTCCTGAAAGGGTTGGGTGCTTGCCTCCAGCGAGCTCTTATTGCCTTTATGCTTGACCTTCATGTCAGAGAGCACGGTTATATTGAGATTTATCCTCCCTTCATGGTGAAGCGAGATTGTATGGTAGGGTCGGGAAACTTGCCCAAATTCGCTGATAATCTTTACCATGATGCTGAAGACGATTTCTGGTTCGTGCCCACAGCGGAAGTGCCTTTAACCAATTTGCATCGGGATGAAATTTTACCACCGAACACGTTACCCCTTTATTACGTGGCTTATACAGCTTGCTTTCGCCGTGAAAAGATGGCAGCGGGTAAGGACACTCGGGGTATTAAACGAGGGCATCAGTTTGACAAAGTGGAACTCTATAAGTTTACTGAGCCAGAAACTTCTGATGCTGAATTGGACAGGATGGTGAAGGATGCTGAGGATGTGTGCCAGAAATTGGACATACCCTACCGGGTAGTCCAGCTATGCACTGGTGACTTGGGTTTTGCTGCGGTCAAAGCTTTTGATATTGAGACCTGGGCTCCTGGATGTGGAGAGTGGCTGGAAGTAAGCTCTTGCAGTAACTGTGGCGATTTTCAAGCTCGAAGGGCTAATATCCGCTACCGACCGGAGCTTGAGGCTAAGCCTCGCCTTGTTCATACCCTCAACGGCTCAGGAGTAGCGTTACCTCGGTTAGTCATTTCAATTTTGGAGAACTATCAGCAAGCTGATAGAAGTATAGTTGTGCCTGAAACCCTCAAACCTTATATGGGTGTTGATGTAATCCCAATTTAACTATTTTGGTCATTTCAGCAACCCGTTTGCCCAAAGAGCGAGCTGTCTTAAGACCGTACTCATCTTCAAGTATCCCCAGCCTATTTCTCGCAGTAAACTTACCAGTCCCACCTTCGCTTGATAGGCCAGCAGCCCCAAAGGGAGAACCTAAGCCTTCGGCAGGGGCTACCGGAATTATGCCATAGGCAAGAAAAGCGGAGATGATATTTAGAAGGGCAATTTCAGCGCCTCTATTCCTAAACCAAGCTACAGATAAAGCTCCGCCAACTTTGTTTTCCAGTTTGTTTTTATAAAGGTTGCCAAAGGCAAAAACTCGAAACCTATCCAGAAAGCAGGCTAAATATCCGGAGAGACGAATAGTATACACCGGGGTAGCTAATAAGAGAGCATCAGCTTCTAAGATCTTTGGGAATATCTCCTTCATATCATCATCCTGGGCACAGAACTTACCTTCTGTCTGTTTTCTGAGACACCAGTTACAATGACGGCAGTCTCTAATATCTTTGCCAGCTAAAGATACAAAGTTAACTTTAACATTACCCGTTTCCTCAGCTGCCTTAAGGGCTTCTTTAAGGAAGACCTCGGTATTCCCATCTTTAATCGGACTGCCGCATATTCCTAAAATCTCAATTTCCATACAGATAACCTCCGAATATTTGGTGGTAAGTTTATCACCATTGACGCTATCAAGCTAATTTCCTATACTGAATTGGTTTTGGAGGGGTGACCGAGTGGACTATGGTGGCGGTCTTGAAAACCGTTTTCGCCTTTGGCGAACGTGGGTTCGAATCCCACCCCCTCCG
>CAZJMM010000080.1:0-6389 GCA_964547155.1 uncultured Dehalococcoidaceae bacterium
CTATGACACTTATAGTATTCAAAAGCTCTTTAGTGGTTGTTACCCAGCCAAAAATAAACCGGACGTTGAAAATGGTTGCTTCCTGGGTTAAGTTAGGACCTATTGGACTCACGGCGTCAGAAACGAGAATGGGGAAGTATTGCAGTGAGAAGGCATGCCTAAGCGTAGACTCGATACAAATGTTAGTAGCCGTTCCTATGAATACCAAGTATTTTATACCGTAAGTCCCCAAAACGATGTCTAGATTCGTTCCAATGAACCCGTCATGCTTTTGCTTCCGAATAACTATGTCACCCGGCTGTGGTTCCAATTCCTCTATGATATTAGCTCCCCAGGTGCCATAAATATAAAGCTTGTCTTTCAATTCAGGGCGTTGGCGTATCAAGGCTAACCCTTGCGATTTATGCCAGACTGGGGAGTTTTTGCCTCCGCTGTCTGACAAGTCAGGGCTGTAAGCCATCTGCAAATATATGACTTTGATTCCCTTTTCCCGCGCTGTATAGACTATCTCCTGGCAAGGCTGGATAACTTTCTGTGTGGTTGAAATGTCGAAGCCAGCCAAATCTAAATAGCCACCTTTGTGCACAAAGGCATTCTGCATATCGACTACGAGGACAGCGGTTTTTAAGACGTCTATTTCGATGGGTTCTGGCTCAGCTTGGACAATCACATGCTTGCTATCCCTGCTCACTGCTACTCCTCGCTAACTAGACTTCACAGTTTTACTAAAACCCTGCCCCATATTTAAAGCATATCAATATTCCATATTGTTCAGCAACCTGTATTTACAAGAAAGAGTCAAAGACTCTAAGAACCAATTATTTCAATTAAATTAAGGCTTACGATTACCGCAATATATAGACTACTCCCAGGTCGCCATCAACCCTTACCTTATCACCGGTCTTAATCTTCTTGGTTGCCTCAAGGCAACCAGTAACTGCCGCAATACCATACTCTCGTGCTACGATTACAGCATGACACAAAGCGCCGCCGCCATCAGTGACGACACCCTTAACTATCTCGAAAGCAGGAGTCCATGGCGCACTCGTTCCCGGTGCCACCAAGATCTCCCCCGGTTGGATCTCGGCTAATCTGTCCTCAGTTATTATGATGCGGGCGATTCCCTCCGCTACCCCCGGGGCTGAGGCAGCACCATAGAGGTCGGCCTTTAACTCCTCCCTAACGATGGGTGCCGAAGTGGAAACAGAGATTGTAGGGTCTTTTCTTAACATTTCCTGCACGAGCTCGATATTTCCATAGAATGGCTTAGGGGTAAGCTCAAGGTATCCTTCCCATTCCTTCTTCCGTGTGTTGACGTAGCGGTGCAGTTTGACCTTCCCCATCGGTATCATTGCCTTCTCTATCTCGTCAGCGATCAAGAAATAGACATCCCCAGGGTCGTTGATAACACCAACCTCGGCAAAGCGCCGCCCAATTTCTTTAGTTATCCACCGTCCCATCCCGTGACCATAAAGTTCGCAGTAGTAGGTATGGTCCTCACTCCAGCAACCCGCTTTTTGGGCAGCTTTCATTAAGGCACCAAACCACCCTCTTTGTTCAGCTGGCACCTTGGCTAAGACCTCCTTTTCCGCCTCTTCTCTTTCTCTGATGGCTCTTTCTCTCCTCTCGTCCATTGTGTATGCTCCCCGGGTAGTTATTGCCACCTTTATTAATGGTATGCCCAGAGTTGGCTTCTCGAGCCAATTTGGGGTTGCCCAGTCGAGCATACGCTCATTTCGCCAGCCATGAACCTCAAGGAAATCATGATATTCCTTAAGCCATTTTCTTCCATCAGCACTGTCTTTTAGCTTGGAAAGTAGCACCTCATTATCTTCGGTAGTCTGGAAGATTCCACTAAGCCCCAATTCCGTCGCCCGATTACCAAGTCGCCAAATCTCTTTATTGAATTGAAATAACATGCTATCAAAGCCAGCCATCAACTTGGCAAACAGAGGAGAGGTATGGCTGAATCCAAGTAGCTCCCGGCACATTTGGTCAAACAAGCCGAAGAGATAAAACGCCGGCACCATAAGCTCCATGTGTATATCCCATTGCAATCTGTCTACCTGCATATAATCGTCAAAGAGGTCAAGGAGGTCAATGTTGCTTAGCTTCTTGATATCTTCGTACTTCTTTAGACCATACCTTTTCTTAAGCTCTTGATATGCATTCATGAGATCAGCCTTGCGTTTTTCCCAGACGGCATCGAAATCCTCAATATAAGGTCTTATCCTCTCCCTGAATACTGGCTGGCGTTTCTTCGCCTCTTCTTCCGAAGTCTCAATCACTGTTGGGTAGGGGTAGCCATCGATGAATCTTATATCCCAACCCCTGGTTGTGGGCAGAGATAGCAGTTCCGCACCGCGCTGGACAGCACGGTAAGCCCAACGCCCCCAACTCTCGATAAAGAAAAGCGGTCGCCACGGTGGTGTACCATGAACAACGTCAGCAAGAAAGACGGTATAGTTTTTTAAGTCATTCTCCTCATCGAATTCAAACCGTGTCGCTCCATATACAGCTGCCATTTTGTCCTCCTCATTTTGGTTTCGAAATCTTATGCTCACGTAGAGATTTAGCAGATAAAGACTATGCCTACTGATAGCGCACGGGGCACCGATTTCGGGTCTATGCTTCGGTAAATGGGATATATGTCCCAACCAGCCTTAGTTACCAGCGCGAAGACATCGATTCCCAGACCTTCAATAGAAGGGCGAGCCTTTAACGGGTACGGACATTTACTACCGTCAAGAAGTCGGCACCGTTCCTGGTTGCATAGCGTCTCCAGGCAGCTTGCCTGGCAAAGACCCAGAGCCAGGTAGTAACCATTACTAAAAGCTAATGTTTCAACTCTACCAGCTATCTCTATTGTTTTCTTCATCCATTTTATACCGAGCTCGTGATGTAGAGTAGGGTCGGCAAAGTGCTCTGGTGGAATTACATCCAGAGCGAAAAGTATTGCCCAACTATACCGGCTCAATGCTTTTCGCATAAATTCAGGCTCGAATCCGTGAGGCGGGCAGTATATGTTCCTGCCGTAGTTTGGACATAAAGATATGGCACACTTGAGGCGCACTCTCTCATCTACTTCCGCCCACTCAGCGGGCACAATCTGAGCCAGCGAGGCACCAAAATCCAGTGCTTTCTGTCTAAAATTATCCAGGTCCTGCTTTAAGGTTTCATGAGGCACTTGTAGTGAGATTAGCCTTGTCATCCCTTTGTTTTCTTTCACTTTCTGCCCCCTTGTATGTTGCTCCGTTATATTTCGGTTTAACAGTCAAGAGACAAAAACCTCAAAATTATCTTTACCGCCGCATATTATACTGGAAAGCCGAGCTCTTCCTACTTTCAATTCTACAGACAGCTCACTTGTACCTGAGGTTAATGACTGTACCAATCAGGGTAGATGTGTGTGAGTATTACAGAGGGATCGCACAGAGGTCCAAGATACATAATAGGGTATCCAATTCCTCTATCCCGAAGTGCTTGCAGTCCTTCGACTGCCTTTGCCATTATTCCTGGCGGCAGCGCCATAACCAGTTCATCCTCAGTAACAGTGCCGAACGCCCTCTCTCCCATGCATGGAATAGCCAAGGCAGGTTTGCCCGTAGTATAACACTGAGCTAATCCATCAGCACAAGCTCCTTCGCCGATGAAGAAAAACTGAAAGCGCTCGTAGTCTTTAAATTGGAGTCCGTTCATCAGCAACATCATCTGGGCAGGGTTACCATAGATTAAGATAACATCAGGGTCAAATTTCCCAGCAGCCAGCGGGGCAAGCACAAGTGCCTCTCCGGGTGGGACTAAGGGATATTCAGCCATTTGTTTCCTGGCTTCGTCCACTGCGGCAAACCAGGTAGTAGCGAAGGCTTTTGCCTCCCAAGAGACCTGCTTTTCGGTAGTGGGCGCGAGACCATGGATTCGAGCACAGCGCTCGCCGAAATCATCCTTGGTCACTCCTACCGTCCAGCCTCCTCTTCTAACCAGCGCTGGTACCTGGCAGAAAGAAGCTCGACGATTAAGCCGCATTACCTCTGGTATCTTTTCCAGTTCCGCCACTTTCTCTAATCTTTTATAGGCAACGGGCTTTGTTCCTAAGCGAAGCAAACACTCCATCTCCCGGGTAAGTCCTGCCCAGTCAACCACTGAGGTTTCTTTTTTCTCCACTTATTTCCTCCTTTTTCCTTTCTTTATTTTCCCAGAGAATCATAACCAGCTTAGCATGCGACTGTCAATATTGCACGCTTGGTGGTCTCTTTTTCTTTGACTACCACCTTTCTGATGCTATGTCCGCAGGTTGGGGCCGAACTTTTGGTTAAAATATTTGACTGTTAGCGGTAGAAGTGTAAAATAAGTAACTTAAACTAATATCAGCAGTTAGGATCTAAGGTTACTGATTAAAATAAGAAAGGAGTGAAAATATGGCACGAGGTTACATGGGAAAGATTCTATGGGTAGACCTTTCCAGAAAAAAGCTAAAGGATGAGGTGCTTGATGAAAAGCTGTGCCGCCAGTTCATCGGTGGCTATGGTATCAGTGCTAGGATCCTTTTCAGCCGACAAAAGGCTGGTGCCGACCCGCTGGGTCCAGATAACATCCTGGGGTTTGCCACAGGGGTACTTACCGGTACGCCTGCGCTTGGCGGTTCAAGGTACATGGTTGTGGCGAAATCACCCCTAACTGGGACCTGGGGTGATGCTAATTCCGGTGGCTATTTCGGCCCTCACCTTAAATTCGCCGGCTATGACGTGGTTTTCTTTACCGGAATATCGGAAAAGCCTGTCTATCTCTTTATTGATAATGGCAAAGCCGAGTTAAGAGATGCCGCCCGTCTCTGGGGTAAGGACTCTTTCGAAACCGAAGATATGCTGAAAGCGGAACTGGGTAAAGATGTGGAAGTTGCCTGCATTGGTCCATCGGGAGAGAAGCTTGTTCTTATAGCCGCCGTAATGAATAACAAAGGAAGAGCGGCGGCCCGCTCTGGTCTGGGTGCCGTTATGGGCTCCAAGAAGCTGAAGGCGATAGCGGTTAAAGGCAGTATTAAAGTGCCTATGGCCAATGAAAACGAGGTCAACGAGTTAAGGAAAAAAAATATTAATGATATAGGTTTGCCTGCTAGCCCCCTCTTGAAGGATGTCGGCACGCCAGGCTTCTTTAACGGTAATGCCGAGAACGGTGATGCACCATGTAAAAACTGGGGAGGTGTCTCCCTTATTGACTTTCCTGATTATAAAAACATTGGCCAGGATCCGGTAATTGAGCGCCAGGAGAGGAAGTATGCCTGTTACCGGTGCCCCATTGGGTGTGGCGGGCACATGAAGGTAGGGACCGGAGAATATAAATATGAAGCAGGCGCCTGTAAGCCTGAATATGAAACGATTGCTATGTACGGTAGCAATCTGCTAAATAGTAATCTCGAATCAATAATCAAGGTAAACGATATCTGCAACCGCTACGGTGTTGATACTATCTCTGCCGGGGCTACCATCGCCTTCGCTATTGAATGTTTTGAGAAGGGGCTGATTACCAAAGCGGACACCGGAGGCATTGAGATGACCTGGGGCAACCACAAGTCCATCGTAGAAATGACGGGAAAAATGGTCAAGAGGGAAGGCTTTGGCAATGTTCTTGCTGATGGCGTGAAGGTGGCTGCAGAGAAGATCGGCAAGGGCGCTGATAAATACGCCATACATATCAAGGGGCAAGAGCTGCCGGCGCATGATCCGAAGTTTGAGTATGCTTTTATTACTTCTTATCGGCTTGACGCTACTCCAGGCCGCCATACACAGCACACTGAGGAGAAATGTCCCCCGGGACTGGTTGAGAGATTCGACCGGAAATCCTTCAGTGACCGGGGTGAAGCTCACAAGAGGGGTAGTGACTTTGGCCATGTCATGAGCAGCGCGGGGATGTGCCTGTTTATCTTCGATTCTCTGCCCGAAGCTAATCTCGTTGTTGAGTTTATAAGGGCAATAACCGGTTGGGACGTAACCTTTGATGAGCTGCTTAGGACCGGGGAGAGAATTTCTAACATCCGGCAGGCTTTCAATATTCGCGAAGGGCTAAACCCACTACAGTTTAAAGTCCCCGATAGAGTACTTGGCAAGCCACCGCACAAAGAAGGTCCTCTGGCAGGGGTAACTGTTGATGATGAAACTATGATTAGAGAGTATCTAACTGCCATGGACTGGGACCTGAAGACAGCCAAGCCAAGTAAAAAGAAATTGCTGGAACTGGGCTTGGAAGACGTGGCTAAAGCACTCTGGTCTTAGGACAAGACAATTTAAGCAGAAATTAATGCCTGCACTATGGCTGCTTAGATTAGGGTAGAGCATTCTCCGTTCACATGAAAGTCCCCCTGATGTTATGAAAAAGTGAACGGGTCCTCTTAG
>CAZJMM010000081.1:0-6353 GCA_964547155.1 uncultured Dehalococcoidaceae bacterium
GGGATATTACCGCACAGTTGAATTCACTTGTAATTGGATTACGCTGAACAAAAAGCTAATTTGTTTACCTAACATTCCAACGATGTTGAACAACTTGGTTTTCTGATTCACTTATTGGGCACGATAGAACAAGTGGTTTGTAGAGTGTTACCAGATTAACCAACTCGCAAAATAATGAGGTGGCAGAAAGGCAAAACAGACTTTTTGGAGGCTACTTCACCTTGCCTTAGTCGCTTACAGTTTCTTGCCTTAATGTGTCAACTATTCTCTTAACTTTTTTCTTATGTTCCTCTCTACCTATAGTATAAGAATGAGGAACCCACTTCATATCCTTTAAATCATTTATTAGGCTGGGGAGTAGATCCCAAGGGATGGATACAGGTAACAACTCCCCTGGGAATAGATTTCTTGCTCTCATACCAAAACTGGGAAGTGTTAGATTTAATTCGCCACTCAGGTAGGGATATATGTATAGCCATGCACACCCCATAACCACTGTTCCCTTGCTGGACCACATTTCCCCGGTCGAATAGCTCATTGCTCTTAGTAAAATCTCTATTTGACTCAGGTTAGCGGTAATAATTAAAACATCTGGCTCAAATGATAGTTTGTCTAAGGGAGAGAAAGCAACATATTTAATGATGCCCTTTGACAGTCTGGGTACGACCTGATAGATTCTTCTATTAGCGCGGGAATCTCTGAAGATCTCCAGTTTAGGTCCTACTTGACCGCGCTCGAAAAGGGGGTCGCCCTCTATCATACCTAAAACTAAGGGTCCTACTGGGCAAGCAAAATTTTCCTTTGTGACGTAGAAAGCACCCCCATTTTGCGATTCTATGAGCATCTCACAAAAATCTAAAACCTTATTTAGCCTCTCGATTCCATCCGGTTTAGTGGGTAAGAATTTAACCCCTACGGGCGGCTTCTCAAAATTAAATTTAGTGAATATGGATAATTCCTGCTGAATTGAATTCATATTAACCTCCTTTTTGGTCTTATAGTATGCCATACAGGTTATTTACTGCACTATATAATGACCACAATTAACAACAAGTGTGTGCCCAGTTATTGCACTAGACTCATCCGAAGCTAGGAACACTGCCGCAGCAGCTACCTCCGCTTCTTCAGTCGGTCTCTGGAGAGCATAGTTCGCAGTAATTTTGCTCATTAATTCCTCAAAGGGAACACCCGTAGCTTTTGATCTTCCCATTACCACGTTAATCAGACGTTCTCCCCTTACTGCAGCTGGGCTGATACAGTTGACGCGAATATTATACAACCCCGCCTCAATAGCCAGTGTCTCGGTCAGTCCTATGATACCCCACTTAGAAACACAGTAAGGACTTCTCATAAAATACCCGAACCTTCCAGCATCGCTGCCTATGTTGATGATATTGCCCCTTTTATGCGGGATCATATGCTTAAGCACCTCTCTTGCACACAACATGCTCCCAGTAAGATTAGTAGCAATTACCTCATTCCAATCCTCCAGTTTCAGGTCAACGACACTGGCAGTAGGTCCACCGATGCCGCTATTATTGACCAGTATATCGACCTTGCCGTATTCATTTAGAGTTTCGGCTACCATCCGCTGCACTTGCTTTTCATCAGAAACGTCGGTTTGTATGCCTTTTGCTCTACCTCCCTGTGATTTGATCTTTTCGACGGTCTCCTCTAACTTGGAAGAGGTCCGAGCAGCTATTACTACTATTGCTCCCTCAGAGACGAAAGCCTGTGAGATAGCTTTGCCAATACCCCTCCCGCCACCAGTAACGATAGCCACCCTGTCTTTTAATCTCATGTGTTATACCCCCTTAATTGTTAGTTTAATGCCTATGTAATCCTCATAATAGTGACTTCCGATTTCCTAAGCAGGTCACAAACCAGATATCTGGATACTTCTTGGTGATTCTGAGGTCTTACCCGCTAGTTCGGGAAGGTTGTCCAATTAAGAAATCTATGTAACACAGTAAACAAAATACCGGCTTGCTTGACAACCTACCGATGAAGGTATCAAACTGCCCTTTCCGATAATGCCACTTGCCATTTAAGCACTAAAGTCTCACCGCAATGGCTCATACGTACAGTACAAAGCATTCTTTACGTTGCTTCCTTAATACCGTCATGCCTCCCAGTGAGTTTCAGCCTCATAACCATTTATACAAAATAATAGCAACCTGAAAATAAAGGTGTCAATCCCACAATCCATTGACAAGCTTTGAATCACAAATTATCATAAAGTTAAGGATAGTTCCTGTAAAGGATAATCCTGGGATGTCCTCTTTGACGTGCCACCAAAATCTACAATACAAGCCTTGTCAAGTAGAGAGACTTTTCTCAACAGAGGATTCTCAAGTTAAGAAGACGTGCTATAACCAAGACGATTTGGAGGCACCCTGGAGAAAAGAGCCAAGCTTGCGGGGTGAGAGCTTCTCCCGACCAATTAAGGTAATCCAATAAGCAGATACATCATGCAAAGTCACCAATATTGGACTAAGTTATAGAAGGAACAGTTTTGAAAAAAATAGTCATCATTGCTACCTTAGATACCAAAGGTGAAGAGACCGGCTATCTAAAGGGACTAATCTTGAGGCGAGGGCATCAGCCCTTCATCGTTGACATTGGCTGTGGGGGAGAGGCTAAGCTTGAGGCGGACATCACTGCTGGGGACGTGGCTGAGGCTGCCGACGCGAATATAAAGGAACTACGGGCTTCCCAAGAAAGGCAGAAGGTAACCGAGATAATGACTAAGGGAGCAGTAGCTAAACTGGATGCTCTCTGTCGGGCAGGGGAAGTAGAAGGGGTGATTTCCATTGGAGGCATGAGCAGTGCGGTCATGGCTTCGAGCATTATGAAAGAAATGCCTTACCATATTCCCAAGCTTATCGTCTCCAGTGCCGCTGCCATGCCCGGTGCCAACCGTCTTTTTGGTCCCACAGGGATAACCTTGATGCATTCCCTGGTTGATATTAGCGGACTAAATCAACTTCTCAAAGCCCAGCTGAGCAGAGCAGCCTGGGCTATCTGTGGTATGGTGGAGGCTGAGATTTCCCCTCCCCACCCCGAGGGAGAAAAGCCGATGGTAGCTATATCTACCTACGGATATGTGGAAAACTGCACCCGCTACATCAGCAAGGCGTTAGCCAGAAAATACGAACTTATCCCCTTTCATGCCAGTGGAATGCCAGAGGTAGCTATGGAGAAACTCATCGAGGAAGGTTTCTTCAAGGGAGTTATTGACCTGGTGCCCTCGAGCATAACTAATGAGAAATTTGGTGGCTCGCGAATTTCTTGGGTTAGACGGTTAGAGGTAGCTGGGGAAAAGGGTATCCCGCAAGTAGTAGCCCCAGCTGGAGTGGACACTATTTCGAGCACCGGACTTACTGTAGAAGAATTGGCGCCTGAACTCAAGATACGCAAATACTTTTTTATGGATGCGCGGCGGGCAACAGTATGGCTAAATACTGAAGAATTAAGGAACATTGCCCTAATCTACGCCGAAAAGCTTAACAAGGCAGCAGGACCGACAAAGTTCCTGATCCCTAAACGGGGCTGGCTCTCCATCGAAAAAGAAGGTAGCGACTTCTATAACCCCCACGGCATTCAGGCTTTTATTGATGGGCTTAAAGACAAATTGAAGGCAGAGATTGAAGTAAGAGAGGTGGATGCCAATATCGATGACCCGGTTTTTGCCCAAGCTGTGGTTACAGCCTTTGAGGAGGTGGTAAGACTAAAGGACAAATGAAGGAAGGTTTAGTAGAAGACAAAGCTCAACATTTTATGGGAAAAGCCAATAAAGTAAAGGCGAGTGAGGCAGGTTAGCTATGGGTAGTAATAATGAGATATATTTTGTTGACGTAACTGTACGAGATGGTAACCAGAGTCTGTGGGATGCCACTGGTATTCGGACAGGCATGATACTTCCTATTGCCCCGATAATGGATAAGGTTGGCTTTAGAGCCATCGATTTTGCCACGAGCATAAACATGGGGACATTGGTACGCTGGCACAAGGAAAACCCCTGGGAAATGATAAGGCTTTGTGCTAAAGCCATGCCCAACACCATCCTGAGCTTTGGCACCACTGGCAGGCGCTTCATTGGCTTTAGGCGCATGCCAGACTCTATCCAGGCTCTGGTGCTGAAGACGGTGAAGACTTGCGGCATAAGACGCGTCTGGATACTGGATGCCGCCCATGATGTAGACCTTCTCCTTCGTACAGCGCGTATGGCTAAGAAAGTGGGCATTGATGAGGTTATGATAGCTCTGTCATACTCCATTAGCCCGGTGCACACGGATGAATTCTACGCCCAGAAGGCAAAAGAAGTAGCTAGCTCTCCCGATGTTGACCTCGTGTACCTCAAGGACCAGGGAGGGCTGCTTACTATCGACCGGGTGCGGACTCTGGTGCC
Organism: uncultured Dehalococcoidaceae bacterium; assembly: GCA_964547155.1. GTDB lineage: Bacteria > Chloroflexota > Dehalococcoidia > GIF9 > DYGU01 > CAZJMM01. Next base: position 4,412 of record CAZJMM010000081.1, read on the forward strand.
AGTGATTCAACAAAATATCAAAGGACTATCCCTTGAAATTCATTCCCATTGCAATACCGGACTTGCACCACTCTGCTATATGGAGGCAATGAAGCTCGGCGTCAAGACCTTTCACGTAGCTGTCCCGCCTTTAGCCTATGGCTCCTCACTGCCCTCAGTGCTGAACATCATGCACAATGCCCGCCACCTTGGTTATACAGTCAAGGCAGATGAAGAGGCATTGAAAGCCATGTCAGCTCATTTCCAGACGATTGCTGAAAGGGAGCACCGCTCGCCAGGGGTACCGGTAGAGCATGATGTCTACTACTACAAACACCAGGTGCCGGGGGGAATGCTATCCACCCTGAAACGCCAGCTGGCAGAAGTGAATATGGAACAAAGCCTGGAGAAGGTCCTGGAGGAGATAGTGAGAGTGCGCCAGGAACTGGGTTATCCCATTATGGTCACCCCTTTTTCCCAGTTTGTTGGCACCCAGTCCACCCTGAATCTCATGACTGGCGAGCGCTATAAGCAAGTTCCTGATGGCGTACTCCAATATGTGGCGGGTTGGTTTGGTAAGCCCAATGCACCGATAGACCCCAACGTGCTGGACAAGATAACTAGCCTGCCCCGAGCCAAGGAATTCCTGAACAAAGAGCTTGCCCAGCCCACAGTGGAAGATATTCGGAAGCAAATGGGCATCAGCCCTGAAGTCTCCGATGAGGAGTTCCTCTTGCGTTACTCCATGTCAGACAGGGAGGTCGACGATATGCTGGCTGCCGGTCCGATGAAGATCGCATACCCGTAAAGAAAACGGAAGCCTTCGCCTAGCAAGGTACCGTGGCGCTTGAGTTTGATCTTGCCTGCGAGGTCACATTTTCCCCCCTTCAAATCCTGTCCCTCTTGAGAGTCGGCTCAACATTAGGTCCACAATTTGGTCGACGTGACTCTTTTTCTGTGCTATAACCTCAGCACGAGTCTGTAACAGGATGACACTTTCGGGGAATGGCAGGTCTTCGTCTATAGCCCATTCCGCATCTTGAGGTTCGCCGAAATGATTCTCCAGTATCTTGCCCAATTTTCCTATTTCCTTTGCTTCCTCGTCGCTCAAACAGAATTTGCCACCCTTTTCCCGAGGTATGTCTTCCTCAGCCACTCCAACCTCTTTGAAAGTTACATATCTGGACTTTGGTCCCAGTTTCCTTTCTCGTATTTCCAGACTTTCCTTGTCCAAGATATAAGTGTCGGGTGTGGATTCACCGCTTACAACGCTTTCTCCCAATCCCCAATTAGCCTCAATTATCATCCTGGTATTATCGCCAGTGTTAGGGTCAGCAGTAAAGATAATTCCGGCAGCACGAGCTTTGACCATCTTTAGCACAGCAACACCAATGGGGTCGCTCTCCAATGGCATACCCTGCCGGCTTCGAAAGGCTAGGGAACGAGGGTTAAATGTGCTTGACCATACCCTTTTTATTTTATCTACCAAATCTAGCTTCCCAATAACGTTAAGGTAGGTCTCATATTGCCCCGGATGGCTTACTGTCCCAGCCGAACGTGTTGAGACAGCAACTTCAGCAGCACACCTCTGGCATAATTCCTTATAGTATGAGACTATTATTTCCTCCATCTCCTTAGGCATGACTTTCGAATGGACAATTTTGCGGATGTCAGCACTTGACTGGTTAAATTGCTTCAGGTCTTTGGGGATAAACTTAGCCAAGTATTCCTTTATTTCATAAATAGCGCCTGTCATACTCATAAAATCCCTGTAGGCTTCGACGGAGAGGGCAAATCCAGGGGGGACTCTTAACCCTATCCTGGTCATCTCACCCAGGTTAGCGCACTTCTTGCCCACTAGGTCGTTATGCTCTTGTCCTAACTCCGTAAACCAGAACACCCAATTCTTAGACATAATGTGCCTTCTCTGCTCCTTAAGGCCTGTCTCTTATACACATCTCCG
>CAZJMM010000082.1:0-6248 GCA_964547155.1 uncultured Dehalococcoidaceae bacterium
TTGGCGAAAAGCAAAGGACTTCAAGTTACCAACCGACTTTAGCAGTATTGACAAGGTGGTTGTCCTGGGTATGGGTGGCTCAGCTATTGGCGGTGACTTGGTGTGCAGCCTAATTTTGTCATCGGGTAAACCCACTATTTTTGTTCACCGGGACTATGGGTTGCCTGCTTTTGTTGATGACCGTACTTTAGTCATTGCCTCTAGCTATTCTGGGATGACTGAAGAGACCGTTTCTGCTTTTTCTCAAGCTCTGAATACAAAAGCTAAAAAGCTGGTCATTACTACTGGCGGCAAATTGAAAGTTTTAGCCGAAGAACATAAGGTTCCTGTATTTATGATAGATTACGTTTCTCCGCCTCGAGTTGCTCTTGGCTACAGTCTCTTTTCACTATTGGCTTTTCTGTATCAGCTTGGCTTTCTCAAAGAAGAACCCAAAATTGAGGAAACAGTGCAAACTCTTGAAATACTTTTGAAAAAGCTAAAAGAGACTGTGCTGACCCATCTCAATCCCGCTAAGCAACTGGCAGGCAAGTTTCATGGCAAACTAATAGTTGTCTATGGTGCTGGCATTCTGTCTGAGGTAGCCCGTCGTTGGAAGACCCAGTTAAATGAGAACAGCAAAGCCTGGGCTTTCTATGAAACTTTCCCGGAACTCAACCATAATGCAGTTGTTGGCTACCAGTTTCCTAAAGAGCTGGTGCCTAAGATATTTGTGGTTTTACTCCGCTCCCCATCCCTCCATCCGCGAATCTTAGCTCGGTATCAGATAACCACCGAAATCATGAATAAAGCTGGCATTAGATATCAGATTATTGATAGCGAAGGCAAGGCTGATTTGAGCCAGTTAATGAACCTGGTTTTCTTTGGTGACTGGGTTAGCTACTACTTGGCAATCCTGTATGAGATTGACCCGTCACCTGTGAAGGTTATTAACTATCTAAAGGAAAGATTAAGCTCTTCCGGCTGAAGCTTTTAATTTAGGTAACAATATTTAATGCAGCGGGTAGGATGTGGAAACGGGCGGGGGTTTCTCCTAATAGCTCACCATCAGCCTGGAGAGAAGCCGGTTGCCGAGTCTGTAAGTGTATCTCTCTGGCTGTCTTGGAAGTGACCTTTGGGTGGGTAAGGTGGGTACCCTTGTAGATTCGGGGCAGTGACCAAAGAAGGTCAGGTTTGCTTAAATCGCCTATTATCAGAACATCAAGGAGACCGTCTGTGGGGTCGGCATGTGGGGCAACAAACATACTTCCCCCGCCATATTTACCATTGCTGGTAATAATAGTACAAACCTTCCTGTCTTCTACCTTCCCATCCAGTTTCAAGGATACCTCCTTATTCTGGTAAGACAGAAGTGTAGCCAACAATCCTGCAAGGTAGGAAGGTAAAGTGCCCAAGGCTTTGAATTTTTGCGTGGTTGCTTTCACTACTTCAGCATCAAAGCCGAGACCAGCAAAGTTGACAAAGAGTCGTTTCACCGCCTGACCATTACTTACATACTCTACAACCCCAAGGTCTACTACAAGCTTTTTCGGGTTCAGGAGACGGTGGCAGGCTTCTTCATGGTTATGAGGTATGCCGATAGTGCGAATGTAATCACTACCTGTGCCTGTGCCAATGATACCTATCATAATGTCACTGATATTGCCAGCATCGTAGAGACCATTGACAATCTCGTTTAAGGTACCATCACCTCCTACAGATACTACCAGTTCACAGCCTTTCTTAGCTGCAGATTTGGCAAGTTCAATAGCATGTCCCGGAGCTTCTGTCAGGTCATGTTCGAAACGCAAGCCGATATTTTTTAACAGATTCATGATTTGGGGCCATTTCTTGGCTGTTCTCCCCGCCCCAGCAATCGGATTGACAATCAGTCGGGCGTAAGACATTGTTATGTTCCTAAAGTAGGATAGTAACCTTCATTTTTAGTCCCTGCGTCTCGGACACAGTGTCGTAAGCAATATCATAACACTTTATTCTTTAATCAGGAATACCGGTATGCTAGGAGCCATCTTTATTCCAATCGGTTGCTAAAGAATAATCAGTTAGCCAGCTTATTAACCTGAAAAACCATTTATTTTCGTTAACTAAATGATTGAGATTTTAACTCACATCTATTATATTTTAGACAATCCAGGTTTCTTTCGTATGTTATTAATATGGAAGTAATATGCACCACTGCCATTGCTCTCATCCTTAGTTATCTCATTGGCTCCTTCCCCACAGCTTATGTAATTGGTCGTCTCCGTAAAGGCATTGACATTCGTGAGGTAGGCAGCCGGAATATGGGAGCGACGAATGTTTTTTATTAAGTAGGAATAGTCGAAGGTCTTTTAATTCTTGTTCTTCCTCAAGGCAGAGTAAAGAGATATATTGTGAAAACATGGATGACATAAGAGTAATTTCCTTTGATGTGGAAGGGACGTTGGTGACAGCAGACTTCAGCTATGCTGTCTGGTATGAAGCTATTCCACAACTTTATGCCCGAAGTAGGGGCATCGGTTATAAGGAAGCTAAGCAGAGAGTGGAAGAGGAATACGCTAAAGTAGGTGACCAAAGGCTGGAGTGGTATGAGGTTGGCTACTGGTTCAATTATTTTGGACTGGGCACACCGGAAGCAGCGTTAAGGAGCTGCGAAGAGAGGGTACGTTATTATCCTGAAATATTTGAGGTTTTGGAGCAGTTGAGCAGGAAATATGAGTTGGTCATAGCTTCAGGTTCTGCTCGAGAATTCTTAAACCACCTTCTTAAAGATGTTAAACTTTACTTTGCCAGAATCTTCTCTTCTATTTCTGATTATCGGCAGCTTAAGACTAAGGACTTTTATTTGGAGGTGTGCCGGGAGTTAAATGTTTTACCAAGCCAAGTAGTCCATGTTGGTGACAACTGGCAGTTCGACTATGATAATCCTCGGCAGGTGGGTATCCAGGCTTTTCATCTGGACCGCAATGGGCAGGCTTACAGCGGTAAGTCTGTAGAGAATTTGAGACAACTACAGTCTTGTCTTCCTTGATGATATTTACCGCCAGGCTTTATGTATTACTTATAATAAACAGAAGACTACCCTCTATAGGGAGGGTAGCCTCCTGTTTTGGACACTTAAGAAACAGGTGCCTTTGTTATTTCATCGTAACTGTTTTTATTGGTACATTCTTGTAGCCAGTTGGGGCAGCGGGGTCTTTCACTACTTTCCAAATCTCGAAAACGCCTGAGACACGGTCACCTATGCTATCAAATGTGATAATGCCACTGGCACCATCGTAGTTTTGCCCTATCTGTAGCAATGCATCTCTGACTGCTGCGCCATCATCGGTACCAGCTTTCTGTATCGCCTTAGCAATCAACCAGATGGCATCGTAAGTAGTATCGCAATAGACGCTGGAATCCTTATTGGTGGCAGCTTTGTAGGCAGCAGTAAATTTTTCATAGGTGGCTCCTGGCGGAGTACCAGCAGCCCTGGTACCGGCAATAATCGCCTTCACCATGAATTCAGCGCATCTTGGGTCTGCGAACATACCGTCACCATAATTACCGTCACAACCGAGCCAGGCGATATTGTCTAAACCCATTTCTCCTGCTTGCCTAAAGAGTATGATGCCATCTTCGGCGTAGGTGACAGCCAGAACCACATCGGGGTTTTTGCCTTTAACTGTCTCTAACTCGGTGCGATAGTCAGCTTTAGTTTGGTCAAAATGTATCGAGACAACATTTTGACCTGTCCACCCAGCCTTCTTGAGGGCATCAACAAGGGCTTTCTCTAAGCCTACACCATATGGGTTGTCCTGAACTACGGTAGCAAGGCGGGTGAAGCCTTTTTCAAGGACAACTTGTGCTAACACCTCTCCCTGGAAGGCATCGTGAGGTGTAGAACGGAAGAGCCAGTTTTTCCAGTGCTGTTCGGAGAGCGCTGGTGAAGTGGCTGAGGGCGTCACTACTAACACTGATTTTTGAGCTAAGTAAGGACCCGTAGCCATCCCGGCACCACTAGTCATACATCCAACGAGTACCTTCGCACCATCTATTTCAACCAATTTTTTCACCCGCTCCAAGCACTTGGCAGCCTCAGTACCATCATCCTCTTCTATCAGCTGTACTTGCTTTCCTAATACTCCCCCGGCTTCGTTTATCTCTTTGACTGCAAGCCGGGCAGCCGCCATCATATCTGTGCCCATAGGACCCAGCAGTCCGGTCATAGACAGCACGCAGCCTACTTTTATTGTCTCCGCTGGTTTTGGGGCACAAGCAAACACCGGTATCAGTAACGCTAAAGCAACCATTACTATCAATAACTTTTTAGCCATTTATCCTCCTTTCTTAAACTAACGTTAAGCAAATAAAGCAATCTAACCTGAAAAATTAGCCTATATTCATCACCTCCTCACCTAAAGAGTTAACTATATGTGTTAATTTCTTTTAGTCTCCAATCCCAAGTAGCGTTGTCCGAAGGTATCCTCGGCAACTAAAGATTCAGCATCTCCTTCCATAACACAGGCACCGTCAACTAGAACATAGCCTCGTTTGGAGATACTTAAAGCCTTCTTAACATTTTGCTCCACGATTACTATGGCTGTACCCGTCTGTTCTATTTTATGCAACTTGGAGACGATAGCTGAAGTTGGCTTAGGGGACAGAGAGGCTAATGGTTCATCGAGAAATAGAACTTTTGGTTGTGCCATCATAGCCCGTGCTATGGCTAACATTTGCCGCTCACCACCACTTAAGTTTCCTGCCAGGGAGTTCTTTCTTACCTTGAGTTCCGGAAACATCTCATATACTTCTGTCACCACCGCCTTAATAGATTCTTTACCCTCCCTGTGATAGGCTCCCATATCCAGATTTTCAGCTATAGTCAAATTAGGGAAAACATTATTTAGCTGGGGAACATAACCTATGCCTGAATTTATTAACCGGTCTGAAGCCATTCCAGTAACATTCTGCCCCCGATAAAACACCCGACCATGAAACAGTTTGGCAAAGCCCAGGATGCTTTTGAGCAGGGTAGACTTACCACTGCCGTTAGGTCCTACTATAGCTACAGTCTCTCCTTCATTCACCCTGATAGAAACATTATGGACAATGGTAACGTCACCGTAACCGGCATCAATGTTGTCGGCAATTAGCATGGATGGCACTTTTATTCTCCTAAGTAAACTTGATAGAAGGTTGGATTCTCTGCAACTTCTGCCGGTCGACCTTCAACTACCACTCTACCTTTATCCATAACATAGACCCAAGAGGCAAAATCGAACAATAGCTCTAGTCTGTGTTCTATAATGAAATAACTTAATCCTTTCTTTTCCCGTAAGTCTTCGATTCTTTCAAAGATTCTCCTCGCCAATTTGGGATTTACACCGGCGGCTGGTTCATCCAAAAGCAGTAGTGTGGGCGAAGCCATGACACCTCTGCCTATTTCCAGAAGTTTCCTCTGTCCTCCAGATAATTCCCCAGCTGGTGAAGAAGCCAAATGGTCTAATTCCAAGAGCTCGAGAATTTCCATAGCTTTTTCAGCTAACTCTCCTTCTTGCGCTTGCCAGCTTTTTCTCAGGAAAAGATTGTTGAAGAACTTGTCACCCTGATGCCCGCGTGCTGCTACCAGCATGTTGTCCAATACACTAAGCCTGGGAAAGAGTCGAGGTATCTGAAAGGTATTTACCAGCCCTAAAGTGTAAATTTGATGAGGATTTAAGTTATTGATACGGGTGCCATTGAAATAAATGTCTCCGGCATCAGGTCGATGAAGACCAGCGACGGTGTTAAATAAGGTCGTCTTTCCGCTGCCATTGGGACCAATTAACCCCCAAATGCTACCACTTTTGATAGTCAGGCTTACCCCACTGACAGCCCAAACGCCACCAAAATGTTTGCTAACTTCTTTTATCCTTAGGAGCGTTTCTTGCATGGCGAATCATCTCTATTGCTTTAGTCTTAATACGACTTTCCTTTAATAAGCCCTGAGGGCGATAGAGTAGCACAGCGATAATTAAAACACCAAACAAAATGTATTGCAAGTTAATAGGGTCGATAGGTAAAGTTAAGTAGTCTTTAGCCATATTCGTTCCTCTATCAAAAAGCATTACCAGCACAGCCCCTAATAAAGCACCCCAGTTATTAGCCGGTCCACCCAGGATAACCATTATCCATACGGTGAAGGTAAGCATCGGCATAAACATGTAGGGGTCGATAAAGCGAATATACTGGGCATAAAGCCCGCCAGCTATTCCAGCTATAGCGGAACCTAAAGCCAGCACTTG
>CAZJMM010000083.1:0-6241 GCA_964547155.1 uncultured Dehalococcoidaceae bacterium
GTATTGCTGTGGGACATGCTGAACAGCCTGAGTTATCGCGGATGACAATTGTCGTTGAGGGCGATGCGGCTAAGGTGGAGCAGGTCAGAAAACAACTGGATAAAATTATTGAGGTAGTCAAAATAGTTGACATAACTGAAGAAGACATGGTAGCCCGGGAGTTAGCTCTGATTAAGGTCAAAGCCCTTCCATCAACCCGTAGCGAAATAATCCAAATTGTGGATATTTTCCGAGCTAATATAGTAGATGTAGCTTCAGATTCTCTGATTATTGAGGTTACTGGAGATGAAGATAAAGTCAATTCTTTGCTAAATCTACTTCGAGGTTTTGGTATAAAGGAAATAGCCAGGACTGGTCGCATTGCCTTAACTCGCGGCGGTGCTGGTCCATTAGTTGTTGAACAGGAGCCGAAGACATCCAAGCAGCCTAGAAAGCCGATACCTGCAGAAGCAGAAAGTCCAGCCAACTGGTAAAGAACAAGGTAATAATGAAAACAAGTAGAAGTAAGGAGAAACGTGGCTAAAATTTACTATGATAAGGATGCTAAGTTAGATTTGCTGAAAGGAAAAATCTTGGGCATTGTTGGATATGGTAGTCAAGGGCATGCTCATGCCCAAAACCTAAGAGATAATGGCTGTGAAGTGATAGTGGCTGAGGCACCGAGCACAGAAGGCTGGAAAAATGCCCAGAGTGCTGGCTTTAAAGTGGCTAAGGCAGCGGAGGTAGCTAAAGAGGCAGATATAGTTGTTATGCTAGTGCCTGATAATCTACACCGTGAGATTTATTACCAAGCTATTGAAAAGGCGATGTCAGTAGGTAAAATGCTTATGTTTGCTCACGGATTCAATATTCATTACGGACAAATAATACCACCGCCCAACATTGATGTGACCATGGTTGCTCCCAAGTGTCCAGGGCATATGCTGCGCCGGCTTTATACTGAAGGCTCAGGAGCTCCAGCCATAGTTGCAGTTTATCAGGATGCTTCGGGCAAAGCAAAGGATATTGCTCTGGCTTATGCTAAAGGACTTGGCTGCACCAAAGCCGGGGTCTTGGAGACGACTTTTGCTGAGGAAACGGAGACTGACCTCTTTGGAGAACAGACAGTTCTCTGTGGCGGAGTTTCTGCTTTGATTAAGACTGCTTTCGAGACTCTGGTGGACGCTGGCTATCAACCCGAAATTGCCTATTTTGAATGTCTCCATGAGCTAAAGCTCATTATCGACCTCATATACCAGGGTGGCTTAAGTTACATGCGCTATTCAGTAAGTGATACAGCGGAGTATGGTGATTATACACGAGGACCTCGGGTTATTAACGAGTTAGTCAGAGAGGAGATGTGGCAAATATTAGCTGAAATACAGAATGGTAGTTTCGCTACAGAATGGATTCTGGAAAACCAAGCCGGACGCCCGAGCTTTAACTTATTGAGACGAAAAGAAGCTGAGCACCAGATTGAAATTGTGGGTAAAAAACTGAGGGAAATGATGCCTTGGTTGAGAACTTGAGCATAGGGAATGATATATGGAAAAGGTCATTGTATTTGATACTACCTTGAGGGATGGAGAACAAGCTGCTGGCAGTAGTCTTAATGTTCAGGAAAAACTGGAAATTGCCAAGCAATTAGAGAAGCTTGGTGTAGATGTTATTGAAGCTGGCTTTCCTATAAGCTCTCCTGGCGATTTTGAGGCGGTGCAAACCATAGCCAAAGAGATACGCCAGCCTATTATTTGCGCCCTTTCCCATGCTAATCCTGAAGCTGTAGACAGAGCTTGGGAGGCAGTCAAGGAGGCAAGTCACCCGAGAATCCATGTTTTTCTTTCAGCTTCAGATATTCACCTTTTCTATCAATTGAAGAAGAACCGTGATGAAATTTTGCAAATTTCTCGGGATATGGTGGCTCGGGCTAAAAGTTATGTGGCTGATGTGGAGTTCTCCCCCATGGATGCCAGCCGTACTGAGCCCACCTATATTTATCGCATTCTGGAGGCGGTCATTGAGGCTGGAGCCACTACCGTGAATATTCCTGACACTGTGGGCTACGCCATACCTCAAGAATTTGGCGACTTAATTGAGGGCATCTTCAATAATGTACCTAATATTCACCGAGCTATAGTGAGTGTGCATTGCCATAATGATTTGGGACTTGCTGTGTCTAATAGTCTTGAAGCAATACGCCGGGGAGCTCGACAGGTTGAATGTACCATTAATGGTATTGGGGAACGAGCTGGCAATGCTTCTCTGGAAGAGATTGTAATGGCGTTGAAAACCCGTAATGACTTTTTTAGTCTAAGTACCAATATCAAGACTAACCAGATTTATAAGACAAGTCGATTAGTGAGTGAACTTACTGGTTTTGTAGTCCAGCCAAATAAGGCTATTGTTGGAGCCAATGCTTTTCGTCATCAATCAGGCATTCATCAGGATGGGGTAATCAAGAAGGCAATAACCTATGAGATAATGGATCCCAAGTCAGTAGGTATACCTGCCAGCAGTCTGGTATTAGGTAAACTGAGTGGGCGACATGCTTTTAAAGAACGTCTGGCTGAACTTGGTTACACCCTTAATGACGAAGCTCTTGACCACGCTTTTAAGGCGTTCAAAGAGTTAGCTGATAAGAAAAAGGAAGTTACTGACCGAGATATAGAATCCCTGGTCAGTGAAGAGTTACGCAGTGTCTCTGAAGTCTATCATCTTGACCATGTTGAAGTCTCTTGTGGGAATCGGAGCATTCCTACCGCGACTGTAAGGGTTATTGCCCCTGATGGGCAGGTTTTGGCTGACGCTGCTCTGGGCACTGGACCAGTAGATGCTGTCTATAAGGCTATCAATCGGATACTCGGAGTACCCAACGAACTAACCGAATTTACTGTTAAGTCAGTTACCGAAGGCATTGATGCCATCGGTGAAGTGCTCATAAGAATCGAGAGCGATGGTGTAACTTATACTGGTCGGGGTGCTGCCACAGACATAATTGTTGCCAGCGCCAAGGCGTATATGAATGCGTTGAACCGCCTCCTGGCAGCAAAAAATCGCTCCAAAGCTAACAAGGTTCTATAAAATGACTCCGGAAGTAGAGGCAATCTTACGAGTACTCTTAGCTGTAGTCCTTGGTGCTGCTATTGGATTTCAGCGAGAGCGGGTTGGCAAACCCGCTGGGTTGCGCACCCACGCACTAATTGCTTTAGGTTCAGCCTTGTTTACCGTAGTCTCGATTTTTGGGTTTGGCATTGGTGCTGACCCATCCCGTGTAGCTGCGGGAATAGTAACCGGCATTGGCTTCATCGGTGCTGGAGTTATTTTCCGAGGTTTGCGAAGGGATGGAGCAGTGGTTGGCTTGACTACCGCTGCGAGTATCTGGACTGCTGCCGCTGTAGGTTTAGCTGCTGGGACTGGGATGTATCTAATAGCTTTAATTGTCACTGTTATAACCGTAGGCGTATTAATGCTACCTAAAGTCCGTGGCTAAGCGGATTTATAGTTCAAATCAATGACTTCAGCCGAGAAGATTTTAGCTGCTCATTCAAACCGCCAAAAAGTTAGCCCTGGTGAATTCATTAATGCTAGGGTTGACTTAGTGTTGGCGAATGACATCACCGCACCTCTAGCAATAAGAGAGTTCCAGCGCCTTGGTGTCAAAGAAGTCTTTAATCCTCAGAAGATTGTAATGGTGCCTGACCATTTTTGCCCTGGTAAGGACATACTTTCTGCGGAGCAAGCAAAGGAGATGCGAGAATTTGCTCGGGAATATAAGCTACTCTACTTTGAAGTGGGTCGGATGGGCATTGAACACGTGCTTTTACCAGAGCAAGGTCTTGTCCTTCCCGGGGAGGTGATTGTAGGTGCTGATTCTCATACTTGTACTTATGGTGCTTTAGGCGCTTTTGCCACTGGAATGGGTTCTACCGATATCGCTGTGGCAATGGCTACTGGCGAAATTTGGATGAAAGTGCCGCCAACTATAAAACTCGTTTATTATGGCAAGATGAGAAGGTGGGTAAATGGGAAAGACTTGATTCTTTACACCATTGGTGACATTGGTGTTGATGGAGCTCTTTATTCTACGATGGAGTTTAAGGGTGAAGCCGTGGATAATCTTAGCCTGGATAGTCGTTTTACTGTGGCTAATATGACCATCGAGGCTGGAGCCAAAGCTGGTATTTTTGGTGTAGATAGCAAAGTCATTAACTATGTGAGATCTAAGACTGACCGTAAGTATAAAGTGTATGAATCTGATGAAGATGTCACTTATGCCAAAGTAGTTGAGTATGATGTCTCTAAAATTGAGCCTCAGGTAGCTTTTCCGCCACTACCGTCTAATGCTAAGCCCGTAACTGAAGTTGGTAAGATTCCCATTGATCAAGTGGTAATTGGTGGTTGCACTAACGGACGTCTTGAGGATTTAGAGATTGCTGCTAAAGTGCTTCGAGGGAAGAAGGTGCATCCTGAAATAAGGTGCATTATTATCCCGGGCTCTCAGGAAGTTTACCTCAAAGCTCTTCAAAAAGGACTGTTGGAAGTCTTCATCAAAGCTGGCGTAGCAGTAAGTACACCCACTTGCGGACCCTGCTTGGGTGGTCATATGGGAGTTTTAGCTTCTGGGGAACGTTGCTTATCAACTACAAATCGCAATTTTATAGGTCGAATGGGAAGCCCTGAGGCAGAAATCTACCTATCTAATCCGGCAGTGGCGGCAGCGAGCGCTATTGCTGGAAGAATTATCGCTCCTGACGAGATAATTTAGATGATATTGAAGGGTAAAGTTCACAAATTTGGTGCCAATGTTGATACTGATGCTATCATTCCTGCTCGATATCTGAACGTATCTGAAGCAACTGAATTGGCTAAACATTGTCTTGAGGGCATAGCCCCGCAATTTCCATCAATGGTGACCTCGGGAGATATTATTGTGGCTACCACAAATTTTGGCTGTGGCTCGTCACGGGAGCATGCCCCGTTAGCCATTAAAGCCTGTGGGGTGTCTTGTGTTGTAGCTAAGAGCTTTGCCCGTATTTTCTTTCGTAATGCCATAAATATAGGTTTACCTCTTTTGGAGTGTGTTGAAGCTGTGGACAATAGCGAGGCTGGTGACATTATGGAAATCGATTTAGCCCGTGGCGAAATAAAGAATATTACCAAGGGGAAGAGTTTCATTGCTAATTCTTACCCTGACTTTATGATGGAATTAATTAACGCTGGTGGGCTAATCCAGTATACCCAGAGAAAACTGCTGGCAAAGGAGTATTAAGGTTGAGGTTCAATATAGCTGTTTTACCTGGTGATGGGATTGGGCCAGAAGTCGTGGCTGAAGCTGTTAAAGTTTTGAAAGCAATAGAAAAGAGATTCGAATATAGTTTCCAACTTCATTATGGTCTGGTGGGAGGGGTGGCTATAGATGAATTTGGTGTTGCTCTTACTGAAGAAACATTGAAAATGTGTAAAAAGTGTAATGCGGTATTATTAGGTGCTGTTGGCGGACCGAAGTGGGATGATCCGAAGGCTAAAGTGCGTCCTGAAGATGGACTCTTAACCTTGCGAAAAGAACTGGGGTTATTTGCGAACTTACGTCCGGTAAAGGTTTTTCCTATGCTTGTCAACTCAACAACTGTTAAACCAGAGATAGTCAACGGAGTAGATTTAGTAGTTGTCCGGGAGTTGACTGGTGGTCTTTATTTTGGAAAGCCCAAAAGACAATGGCGTACCCAAAAGGGTAGACGTGCTGTTGATACCATGGCTTATTCTGAGATGGAAATTGAGCGGATATTGCGAGTTGGCTTTGAGTTAGCCCGTCGCCGTCGTAAGAAGTTAACCTCGGTGGATAAAGCCAATGTCTTGGAGACTTCCCGTCTCTGGAGGCAAGTAGCTATGGAAATCTCTGTTGAATACCCCGATGTGGAACTGGAGCACATGCTAGTAGATGCCTGCGCTATGCGTCTCCTTCAACGACCGGCTGATTTTGATGTTTTAGTTACTGAAAATACCTTTGGAGATATTCTTACTGATGAGGCTTCAATGTTAGCTGGTTCCATGGGTATGCTGCCCTCAGCTAGCTTAGCTAAGATTCCTAAAGGCAAAGCTTCCAAGGTTTTCGGTATGTATGAGCCGATTCACGGCAGTGCTCCCAGACGAGCCGGGCAAAACTTAGCCAATCCTATTGCTACTATATTGAGCGCAAGTATTATGCTTCGTTATTCCTTCGGTCTAATAGATGAAGCTGAGGCTGTAGAAAAAGCAGTGGTAG
>CAZJMM010000084.1:0-6209 GCA_964547155.1 uncultured Dehalococcoidaceae bacterium
GGTCGGGGTACTATGCGTATTGGATAGTTGAATGTTCAGTTCGAACAAACCGCTAGCTTGTGCAATATGTGAATCTGGCCGCCACTCGAAGAAGCGCTCTCGTTGATGGCGCGGCATCACTAATAAGCTTTAGTCTAGCAAAAGCGAGGATTATCCCCTAGATACCTGCCGCCACACCCCACTATCACCTCCGAGTTGTGGGTCAGCGACCGATGCCGGGAACTGCATGGATAAAGGATGCACGCGTCCCGGGTGATTTGGTATAATTACAGTAGCAAAAAGAGGGTATAGAGACAAGTTTTGGTCCTTTCTTGGGGCGGAGCCCCAAATCTCGAATACTTTGAAAGGAGGTGTATACCATGGCAGAGGTTATTCGGCGTGTTGAGTATTACTACACGGAGGTCAACGATCGTCCTGGAGAGGGTGCCAAGGTTCTCAATGCACTCAAGGCAGCCCGTGTCAATATGATCGCCTACACTGGTTTCCCGACGACTAGGGGCCGCGCTCAGCTTGACTTCGTGCCCTCTAACAAACGAGGCTTCCTGGCGGCAGCGCGCAAAGCGGGCATCAAGCTCGTAGGTCCTAAGACTGCCTTCCTAATCCAAGGAGACGACCGCATAGGTGCTGTTGCCGACATAGTGAACAAGCTGGGGCGAGCCCGCCTCAACGTTGTAGCCATGAATGCCATCGCCGCTGGACGAAGGCGTTACGGAGCCATCCTTTGGGTCAAGCCACGGAACGTTGCCAAGGCTGCCAAAATATTGGGCGCCATCTAAAGCATAGACGACATTAACGTCAGGTCTTCTATATCCTGGGAATCATGGTGAAAATTTGCACCCGCGGGGTTTCAAGCAAACGGTGGACTCACGTCTGGGTACGCTGTGGTATGCCTCTCGGTGCAAGAATACCTGTTCTCGACTAAAGGCGAGAAACTACAGTTTTACCACGGGTAATCTAATCCGCGACATAAGCTGCCTCAATAGTATCTGCAGGATACAAGACCAATGCACACCAGCGTTGAACGCTAGCAGCGGCATTATGCTTTATAAATCTTGCACAGCAGTGCTCTCGTCTGCCAGCCACCGGTTAGTGGGTCGCAACTTCCTGGGTCATCAAGAGTGAGAACATTTGCGTTTGACTCCCATAGCCCGTAGAGAGACGGTTCTTCGGCGGGCATCTCTGGGAACCACCAACTGGCCTCGGCATTTACCATGCCGCGCGGAATCTTGTTGGAAACCCTGGCTTTCTGCTTTATTCTGCCTCTCTTGGTTTCAATATATATCCAGTCGCCGTCTCTAATGCCTAGTTCCCATGCGTCCTCAGTATTAATATCCGCCAATGGGTTGGGATGTCTCTCACGCATACCGGTTCCCCAGTGCCTGAACTCAGAATGGTGCTGAGGCATAAACCTGCCCCCAGTGTTCAATATGAACGGATACTCTTTAGCCACCTCCGGTGTCCTGACTGGGCTCTCCGCCGGCTCTTCATAAAATGGCAAAGGGTCATAGCCCAACTTTTCCAATATGGAAGAACGTAGCTCAAACTTACCCGAAGGGGTAGCAAAGCCAAGCCTCTCATACTTTTTCTCCTCCAAAGGGGTGAGCAAACATCCCACCCGAATGAATTCTTCATAAGTCATACCCAGCGGCTTTACCCGATAGGCAATATGTTCTTCAAACGTCTCCCATGGCCAGTACTCCTCCTGTCCAAACCTTATCCCAAGTTCGCGCCAGAAATAATAGTCTTCTTTCCTTTCTCCCAGTGGTTGGATTGCTCTTTCACCACCGACGGCAAAATCAGCAAAATCCTCCATCGTATCAATATAAGGCCTTTCTAGCCAGCTGGCTATTGGAAGTACGTAGTCAGCAAATAGAGCAGTAGGGGTCATCCAATAATCGTTGACAACATAAAGTTCTAGGTTAGGACTCTTCATGGCTTCATAGACCAGTCTTGTGTTACCCGCCCAAATTATGGGGTTGCTTTCCCAACTTATCATGGCGGTGATCGGATAGGGTTTACTGGTGAGAATAGCACGCCATAGCATTGATGGACTGGCTCCCATACGGTGCATTGTGGGTGCGGGAACACCATAAAATTTCTCGTATGGTCCTGCGGTCAGTTCGTACCCTGGCCAAGTCATTAACTTAAATCGATCCGCCCCGAGTTGTTTTAGCCTCTGTTCTCGAGGTAACTTGTCACGCAGTTCTAGCTCGGAATCTCGAATGAACCTTTTCCCTTGTGTACCTGGGCCAATCCCAGGCACTGAGCTGCCGCCAAGAACATCTATATTGCCCGTAAGCGCCTGGCAGATCGCACATGACTGCTCGGCACGAGCTGAGTTCAAGCCTATCTGGTCCGTAGCCACACCACCCACAATCCATGCTGGCTTGGTGGTGGCATACATTCTTGCCGAGTCCACTATTTGGTCTATGGTTAGCCCGGTAATATTAGCAACCCTTTGCGGTGGGTACTCCTGAACACGTTCGGCTAGCTTATTGAAGCCTACCGTCCAGTTCTTGACAAAATCCTTATCGTACAGGTGCTCGTTTATGATAATATTTACCCAAGCCAGGGCTAAGGCAACATCGGTACCTGGCCTTAGTTGCAGATGCATATCAGCAATTTCAGCTATTTTGGTAACCCGGGGGTCAACCACGATGATGCGTAGCGGCCTCTTTCGCTGCCGCTGCATAATCCAAGCCGACGCCCTTGGTATCGAGTCGGTTGGATTGTTACCCCAGACCACGATACAGTTGGTGTTTTCGATAGAAGCGTACTTGGGGGTAAGGCCCTTATCGCAAACACGCCACCCGGCAATGGCCTGACCAATTGAATACCGGTTTAATCCACAGATAGTCCCGGGGTGGAAAACATTGTGAGGATTCCCAAACAGGTAACAAAAGCGAGATCGCATCCAGAAAAGGGTGCCTCTGAGGGTGCCTTCAGTGCAGGCGAGGGTCTCAGGCCCAAATTTTTCTTTTAATTCGTTGAGTTTTTCAGCTATTTCATCCAATGCCTGATCCCAAGTTACCCTCTGCCACTTGCCTTCACCTTTCTCACCGGCTCGTTTTAGTGGATACTTGAGCTGGTCAGGGTGATACAGCCATTTAATAGCATATTTGATCCTTTCGCAGATAAAGCCGCGGCTTATTGGATGCTCCGAATTTCCCGTTATCTTTGTTATTTGTCCATCTTTGACGTGAACTAGCACTCCACAGTTCCCGGCACAAAATGTGCAAATTACCCTCTTTAATTCTGTTCCGCGGTCCACTTTGCAGTATCCCCTTTCCTTAGATTGTCCGGAAGGTTGATGGTAACCCCGAGTTTGACCCCTTGTCGGAATACACTTGTATGTCGTCAGCAACCTTGCGGCAATGTGCTGACCGACATCATAAGCTGCTCAAAGATTGCGGTCAAGTTCCCAAATCCTCTAGGGAATAAAAGATGGCTGATATTATTATCAGCTCTATCAGATTGGTATTTATTGCACACGCTTTCATGTAGTTGTCAGCACCTTGCATAGATGTGGTTCCTTGGACATGGAGGTAACAACCAGCCAAAAGGTTAAGTATGCTGACCTTAAGTCATCCTCATGTAACTGTTATGACGGGTTTAATTTCTGAAGGCACTATACCGAGTCCGCCTTAGTTACCTTAACCTTAGTAAGGGGGCTCTCTGACAGGAAACCTTCCTCAACCGTCCAGTTAAAGAAAGCGCGGAGAGCACTATAGTAATGGTGGACTGTCTTTGTTGATGCTTTGCGTCTGGTCGGGGTGAGAGGATTTGAACCTCCGACCTCATGGTCCCAAACCATGCGCGCTAGCCGCTGCGCCACACCCCGCCAAGGAGAGTATAACTTACCAATTCAAACCGGTCAAGGAAATTTCTACTTGCAATTAGGGCAGATATTAAAGAAATCGTCAGGCAAGTTCCATTTTGTTCTAATGTATTCCAACTGTTTCTCTGGTGCCCAATAATTACCACAAACATTGCATTTCTTAAGTTTGAATTCTACCTTCCAGTTGTATATGTACCGGGTGTCCCCTTTGTCCTCCATTTTTATGGCTCCAGTGGGACAAATATAATAACAAGAGCCACAGCCGATACAATCAGGGGCTGGTTCAAAGAAAGGTGACGCTGCCCATTTAGTGGTACCCCTATTTACTAAACTTATAGCGCTTACCCCCACAATTTGCTCACAGGTTCTAACACACAAGCCACACAGAATACAATCATCATACTCCAAATACTCTACCTTAAATGGTGGCTGCTCAATTCCCATTTTGGCTGCCATAGCTTTGATGATTTCGTTATTTGAACACCGAGCCAAAAGAAGTTGCAGCAGCATTTTGCGGTTTTCTACAATTTTGGGTGAGTTAGTTTTTACCTTCAGACCTTCTTCTGCTGGGTAGAGACAAGAGGTTACAATGCGAGAACGTCTCTTTGCCACAACCTCTACAATACATAACCGGCAAGCTCCGTAAGGTTCTATAGCTTCGTGGTGGCACAAAGTTGGTATTTCAATGCCATTTTGTTGGGCTACCTGAAGTAGGGTCAGTCCTTCTTTAACTTTGAACTTCTGTCCATCAATAGTTAAAGTTATCATCCTGCCTTACCTCTTGCCTACTGCCTCAAGTTTACACACATCGTAGCAGGCACCACATTTGATGCATTTTTCTTTATCCAGAACAACGGGGCTTTTCTTGCCCATAAAGGTTATAGCTTGTGTTGGGCAAGCTTTGACACACAGGCCGCAGCCCGGACATTTCTCTTCTACGATGTAATAATGAATTAAAACTTTACAGACTCCCGCCGGACATCTCTTTTCTCTGATGTGGGCTTCATATTCGTCTCTAAAGTAACGGATAGTAGTAAGGACAGGGTTAGGAGCAGTGGTGCCTAGCGCACAAAGAGAAGCATCTATAAGGTGGGAAGAAAGCTGCTCTAAAAGACCAATATCTTTGTCCTCGCCTCTTCCTTCAGTAATGTCATTAAGGATTTGTCTCATTCTCTTTATTCCCTCTCTGCACGGGACACATTTACCACAGGATTCCTCTTCAAGAAAACTGAAGAAATACTTAGCCACATCTACCATACAGTTTTCTTCGTCCATGACAATCATACCACCGGAGCCCATCATTGAACCGGCTTTAGTCAGTTCGTCGAAGTCTACTAGTGAATCAAGGAAAGTTTCTGGGAGACAGCCTCCGGAGGGACCGCCGGTCTGGACAGCTTTAAATTTCTTACCACCACGGATACCACCACCAATATCGTAAATGATTTCCCTAAGAGTTATCCCCATAGGCACTTCTACTAAGCCAGTATTATTAACTTTGCCAACCAAAGAAAAGATTTTAGTTCCCTTACTACCTTCAGTACCGATAGTCTTATACCAGTTGGCGCCCTTATTGATAATGATGGGAATGTTTGCCCAGGTTTCTACATTATTGAGGTTAGTAGGTCTATCCCAGAGTCCTTTTTCAACAGTGTGAATATATTTAGCTCGCGGCTCAGCTATCTTGCCTTCCAAAGATGCCATGAGGGCAGTAGATTCACCACAAACAAAGGCACCACCACCCCTATTTATGAGGACATCAAAATCAAAACCAGAAGTGAGGATATTATTACCTAAGAGTCCTAATCGCCTCGCTTGCTCTATAGCCGTTCTTATATTCTGTACTGCCAGAGGATACTCGTAACGTACATAGACATAGCCCTCGTGAGCACCAATTGTGTAAGCACCGATAATGAGCCCCTCAAGGATGCTATGGGGATTACCCTCAAGAAGACTCCTGTCCATATAAGCTCCCGGATCACCCTCATCAGCATTGACAATAACATACTTAATATCACCATGAGCTTTACGGCAGGACTCCCACTTTAGTCCGGTAGGAAAGCCACCACCGCCCCGTCCTCTGAGTCCTGAAACTTTGATTTCCTTAATTATTTGCTCTGGGTTAAGAGTGAAGAGAGCTTTAGCCAAGGCTGAATAACCGCCGATGGCGATGTAGTCTTCGATGCTAGTAGGGTCGATTTCGCCGTTGTTGCCAAAGACAAGACGTTGCTGCTTCTGATAAAATGGAATTTCTTCCTGGCATATAAACTTCTTTCCGGTAGCTGGTTCGGTGTAAAGGTGCTTCTCGACGATTCTGCCATTGGCAACTGTCTCAGCTATTATTTCAGGCACATCATCCACTTTCACTCGTTGA
>CAZJMM010000085.1:0-6185 GCA_964547155.1 uncultured Dehalococcoidaceae bacterium
CAGCACGTTCAACGATAGTCGGGACAATATCTTCCCAACCTACTGCCATAATGTGAATTCCATGGACTCCAGGCATGTCCTTAATTTGCTCAATAATTTCGAAGCATATTTTAACACCCTCTTCTTTAGCATCGGTGGCGTCTTCCATCCTGGTGACCAGCTCATCAGGTACGTAAACTCCAGCCACATAATCCCTCATATATCGAGCCATACCTGCTGACCTCATCGGTATTACTCCAGCTAAAATGTGAACTTGCTTGTCAAGCCCTTTATCTGTGACTATTTCCATCCATTTAGCAAATTTAGTAACATCGTAGATAGCCTGAGTCTGAATAAAGTCAGCACCAGCTTTTATTTTTTTGTTTAATCTGACTACCCTATATTCAAATGGGTCTGCATAAGGATTTTCAGCAGCGCCAATGAATACGGGCACTTCCCCGGAGAGGTCCTCTCCGCAAAGGAGCTTCTTTTCGTCTCTCATTTTTTTAACTGCTTGAATCAGCTGGATAGAATCGAGGTCGAATACTCCTTTAGCATCTGGCTGATTGCCTAACTTCTGATGGTCGCCGGTAAGGCATAGGATGTTGTTTATGCCTAAGGCAACAGCTCCTAAAATGTCACTCTGAATGGCAATCCGGTTCCGGTCGCGGCAGACTATTTGCATCACCGGTTCTACTCCGGTCTGCTTCAGGATGACACAGCTTGCCAGGCTGGACATGCGCACAATAGCTGTTTGGTTGTCAGTAACATTTACTGCATCTACGCAGGGCTTAAGGACCTCTCCCTTTTTTTGTATTGTTTTGGCTGTGGTACCTTTAGGGGGACCGAGTTCGGCAGTGACTGCAAAAGCACCGCTTTCTAATACCTTCTCTAAGTTGGTTCCAGCTTTCATTGTTCCCCACCTCCCTATTTTGCTTTTTTCACTATTATGGGTAGGACGAAGGTAAATTTGCTACCTACATTGGTTTCTGGGCAGGGGCTCTCTGCCCAAACTTTGCCTCCATGGGCTTCGACTATCCTTTTCACTATAGCCAGACCGAGCCCAGTACCTGGAACTTCAACGTTACTCCCTCGGAAGAATTCTTCAAAGATTCTGGGTAAATCATCGGGTGGAATGCCAATGCCAGTATCTGATATTTGCCCTTCTACTTTGTTATTCCGACACCTAATTTTTGCAGTTATGGTACCGCCTTCTGGTGTGAATCTGATAGCATTGCCTAAGAGGTTAGCCAACATTTGTTGCAGGCGATTAGAAGATGCATAGACAGTAGGTAATTTTTGAGGTATATCCAAAGCCATATTGACATTTTTCTGTTCAGCAGTTATCCGGGCATCCTCTACAGGCGGCTCCAGTATTTCTCTTAAAGGCATTTCTTTCATCTCCTGGATTATCTGTCCCATTTCAATGCGGGAAATATCAAGGAGGTCACTAATCAATTCTAAGAGCCCTTTGATACGTCGGTCACTTCTCTCTATCATTTGCCTTTGCTTGTCACCTAACTCACCGACAAAACCTCCCAAAAGGACATTAAAATAGCTTTGAATAGCTGCCAGAGGTGATTTCAGGTCGTGGGCAGCAACGGAAAGAAAGCGCATTAGTTGCTTTTTGCTTTCTTCTAACTTTTCTAATTCCTTTTTGCTTTGTTCTACATCTACCAGGCAGCGTTCGTAATCTGTTGCCAGTGTCTGGTGGAACTCAGCTTTGTCTAAGGCAATGGCTCCCAAATTAGCTATGGCTCCGAGAAAATCTATTTCTTCAGGAGAAAACCGTCGTGGCTCAGAAGTGTATAATCTCAATATGCCAATAACTTCGTCCCGAAAGTAAATGGGGACAGATAATATTGAGGCTATGCCCTCTTTTATAGCTTGTTGGCGGTACTGGACTCTTGAATCAGTAGCTGCATTAAGAATCAGGAGTGGCTTACCTCGTAATGGTTCTAAAATAGCAGCATCAGCTTTCACTGGTCCCTTTCTTAGGTACCAATCACTTAGACCATAAGCCACGCTGTGGGTTAACTGTTTTCGGTCAGGTGTGAGCAGCATAATGGAACAACCTTTGCTACCCATCACTTTTGTGGTGCTTTCTACCATTGCGTTGAGCACCTGCTCCATAGCTAAGCTGGAATTAATTTCCTTAGCAATCTCGTAGAGAGCTTTAAAATGAGTGATTGTCTTACTTTTCACGTTCTTGAATTTTAATTGATTCTTCTAATCTGTTTTTGGTAATTTCAGGTCCTCTCTGATTATTCTTCGTGGTCCTCCAGAATGGCTGCTACTCCAGTCTCTGAGAGGTTGAACTTCAGCTAATTTGTCTAAAAGTCCCAGCCTTGACATACGGTCATAGATGAGTTGCCAAGCGCAGGGGATATCGGGAGAAATCTCACATTTTCCGGCTACTGAACCACCGCAGGGTCCGTTGAATAGACTTTTGGCGCAACGAGTTACAGGGCAGACCCCTCCGGTAAGACCTATAATGCAATCCCCACAAGCCAGGCACCTTTCACTAAGTACACCTAATTCTTCAGGGCGACCCATAAAAGTTGTATTAATGCCGGGTAGGGCAATGGCAGAAGGAAATTGTTCGGCAATAGCTTGTACGCCCACTCCACATGCTAAAGAGAGAACAGCATCTACCTCCTTGAGTTTATCAGCTATCTCATCCAGGAACTCCTGTTCACACTGGCGCTTAATGGTGTATTCTACAAATGTCTTATTACCATTTTGTTGCTTTTCTGCAAGACGTAATGCTGAAGCAAGAGCTGCTACCTCTTTCTCACCACCGGCAAAACGTATGGTGACGCATGTTCCGCAGCCTAAGATTAGAATCCTTTGATGTGGCTCTATAAGTTTCTGTATCTCTTTCAGTGGTTTTTGTTTGCCCGTAATCATAGGACTAATTCCTTTTCTTCATTTAGTTTAACTCAGGGATTCTGCGTTTTGGATTTTAGTTCAGCAATCAACTCAGTAGTCCTGTCAAATTTTATCATATCAGATGCTGGCATCTTATGCACAGATAGTATCTTTGTGCCCAAGCCAAGTTGCTTCAGAATATTTTTGGCAGTTTCAATCCGGTGCTGTAGCCAGAACATGCTGTGCTGGTAAGGGCAATCAGGTTCCGAACAAGCCATGACCAGAACTACATCAGTTCCCAATTCAATGGCTTTGAGGAAGTTGGTGACACCGATTTTGGCTATGCATGGTACCAGCACTACAGCTAAATTAGCAGGCTTCATGTTTAGAAATTGCGCGTAGGTAGTGACCGAAGGTAGTCTATAGCTACAATAGAAAGCAAGGACTTTTGTTTCGGTATTTGGCAGTTGACTCAGAGTGCTCTCTATACGCCAGTTTATATCTTTTAGACCAGGCATGGTGAAAGCTATAGCATTGGCTGGGCATTCGTTAACGCATAATCCACAAGCCCGGCATAGGCTGGCTCGTATTTCTACTATGCTACCAGTAGTGATGGTAGGGGCATCGTAGGGGCAAAGCCGAAGACAGGTCAAACAGACGGGGCATTTATCTTTAATTATCTCAGCAGCCCCACAACTCAGGCACCTTGAGGCTTCTTTTAGGGCTGTTTCTTCATCATAGCCCAGTTCCATTTCCATAAAACCGAGTTCAGTTTTTCTACCTTCCCATAGGGGCATAGGGTAACGGAGTTGAGGATTAACTTGTCCTTCTTTTATTCTCTTTTGCACTTCACTGGCTTCCAGTCGGGCTACTGAGGGCTTTGCCATTTCAGCATTTGGATGTCCCTTCAGATAGCTGTGAATTAGGCTGGCTGCCTTGTGTCCAGTGCCTACAGCTTGTACTGTCCAAACGGTGCCTGAGACTAAGTCTCCTTCACCAAAGATGCCTTTTTCCACTTTCGTTGTCCGGTGGCTTCTTTCGGCTCCAGTTGCAAGAAGGACAGCTTTATAGCCGTCGTCCTTTAATTCGGTCAAAGACACGTCTTTGCCTAAGACTGTATTCGCATTCAATTTAATGCCCAAGGCAAAAATGTTGTGAATGTCC
This sequence comes from uncultured Dehalococcoidaceae bacterium, assembly GCA_964547155.1. Classification (GTDB taxonomy): domain Bacteria; phylum Chloroflexota; class Dehalococcoidia; order GIF9; family DYGU01; genus CAZJMM01. The sequence continues at coordinate 4,015 of CAZJMM010000085.1, forward strand.
CAATCGAGTAGTTCTCGTGGTAATCGATAGATTGGCAGAGCGGCTCGTAGAGTCCCTCCTGGGAAAGGAAGGGCTTCAAAGACAGTCACTGGGTATCCAAGTCTAGTCAGGTCTTGAGCTGCGGTCAGTCCGCAGGCACCAGCGCCGATGATAGCAATTTCTTCACTTTCTATCTTAGGTAGTGGTTCTACAGTGGCTTGAATTTTAAACTCATAATCAGAGGCGAAGCGTTTAAGGTGCATTATGCTTACTGGTTCGTCAGCTAATCGGCGGTTGCATTCAGGTTCACAAGGGTGTTGGCAGATGCGTCCGCACGCAGAAGGGAAAGGCATGTTCTGTCTTATTACATTAACGGCATCAAGATAATAACCTTGGGCGATTAAGGCAATATAGTCACGGGCTCTAACTCCGGCAGGACAAGCTGCTTGACAGGGGGGGAAGACTTCCTTTTGTTTCCTCAGTTCAGCCACCTCCGCCGTTGATGGCTGCCTATTTGAATAATTAACTGAATTCATACCTCATCCCCACCTTAAATTCTTTATAAACCAGCAGCGTCCAAGACCAAGGGCACCTTGGCTTCCCAGCCAATAGCCATAATGTGCACTCCCTGGCATATAGGCTTCATTGCTTTGATTAGCCGAGCTGATATTTCAATACTCTTTTGCATTTTATTTTCAGCTTGATCTAATTCATCAATAAGTTCTTCTGTTACATGCACACCAGCCACATTCCTATTCATAAAACGAGCCATAGCTACAGACCTTATGAGCACTATCCCAACCAATACCGGTACGTTGAACCTTTTGGCTTCTTTCATGAACATCTCAAATTTTTTAGGCTCATAGATGGTCTGAGTCTGGAAGAATTGGGCCCCAGCTTTAGCCTTCTTTTCCATCTTAATAAGTTGGGGTTCTAATGGCTCAGCCCCGGGTGTTACTGAAGCCCCAAGGAAGAAATGAGGGCTTCCTTTTAGCTCTTTGCCCGATAGGTCTCGACCCCCCTCCAGTTGTTTTGCCGCTTGAAGCAGAGAGACCGAGTCAAGGTCGAAAACGGGCATGGCTTGCGGATGGTCTCCTAACACTACATGGTCACCGGTAAGGCAGAGAACATTTTCTATACCAAGTGCATAAGCACTGAGTAAGTCAGATTGCAAAGCGATACGGTTTCGGTCTCGGCAGGTCATCTGAAAAATTGGCTCTAAACCCTTCTCCTTAATGAGACGGCAACCAGCTAAGGAACCTAATCTCATGACGGCGCTTTGTTGGTCAGTGATGTTAATAGCGTCTACACGTCCACGTAGCAATTCGGCATTATCGAGGAATTCTTTAACATCAATTCCCTTAGGTGGGCCGATTTCGGCAGTAACCGCAAATTTGCCTTTCTCAATTTTCTCTTGTAGGCTCATAAATGGCCTCCTTCAGTTATCTCCGTGAGGCACGGATTCTCTATCAGGAATTAATCTTCGAAATTCTTCGACCAGTTTCGGGATGGGGAGACCATCCTTGCCTTTGGCAATCTCTTCTTCTTCAGGACCCTCTGTGTACCATTTCTTAAGCATCTCGGCTGTGGTTTCAGGCAAGGTATCAATGACACTAGTTTCGAAGCCGACCTCAGCACCTGCTTTGTCTATAGGTAACCAAGAACGTCGGGGGTAGATGTGCATATGCCATCTGAAGTATTTCCTGGCTTCTTCCATGATGGCAAAAGGAGCCATGTGTATTGAAATATTTAAGTCTGTAATTCCCTTATAAAAGAAAAGCGCTTGGAATATTCCGAGTACTGGGCGCATCATTTCCTGTCTCTGTTGACTGTCAGTGATTTGGAGTATGTTAGAGACTTCTTGGTTGGGGAACATAATTACTTCGTTTGGACAACTGGGGGCAAAGGCAGCACTAATGAAGACATTGTTATCGTGAATTATGCGGCTGCCAAATTTTCTTTCTTCTTCTGCTAACCAATGGAAAACATTTCTACCGTTACTTTTGGATGTCTCGTAGCAATAGGAAAGTTCCCTTTCTTGTTTGGTGTCAAGCTTGAAAGTGATACTTTTCCTCTGGGAATGGGGGTGTTGCTGAGAAGCGCCAGCGAAAATTCCCCAGTTGGTAAAATCCATGAGGGAGATGACCTCTGGGTCTTTGGCGAGGACGGCGGCTAAGTCGTAGGAAGACTCA
>CAZJMM010000086.1:0-5985 GCA_964547155.1 uncultured Dehalococcoidaceae bacterium
CTGGCACAGAAAGAGATAGAGATAGGAAAGAAAGAGGCAGAGCTGGCACAGAAAGAGATAGAGATAGGAAAGAAAGAGGCAGAATTGGCGAGGGAAGAGATAGAGCTCGCAGAAAAGGAAAACAAAATCACTGCAGACTTAGAAGCACTCAAAAAGGCAGTGGAGTCAATGACGATAATGCAGGATCAAGATAGGCAGAGGCGTAAGGTCTCCGTGAAGTGCTTCTACCACCCAGAAGATGATGCTGTTGTAGGCTGTGTTAGGTGTGGACGGTTCATTTGTACGAAATGCAAGACAATTGTGGAGGAGAAAGTCCATTGCAGAACATGTGCAGACGACGTGTCCACTAGTCAGACTGCACAAGCCGCATTTTTTGAGATAAAGTCCTTATTTAGAGAAAAGCCAGAAATTCATAAAGAAAGCGAAAGGTTGTCTCTTCAGCTTCTCAAGAGGAATATAAACGATGACATTGATACCAAAAGGGTCTAGGTGAGAAAGTCAACTTTTGCATGCAGTCTTCAATCTCCGACGGTAGAGCCTCAAACTTTACCGACCGGGTATATTTGTCTCGCATCTCAGGGGTTTCCTATCTACCCAATCGCATAATGCGGAGGATATCTAATCCTCTCTTAGTCAGTATAGAAGCAAATGACCTTCTAAAAGTATAATGGTTGCACGGTAGACGTGTCTTAGCCTAAAGCCTCTGGAGCATACAAACAATACCCCTTGTTCCGAAATCCCATAGCTTATCATCGTTGTGGTTGTGCTGTTTTAGCCATTCCTTTTATTTCTTTAGCCTATCGTTGTAAAACTAAATCGTTCTTGGGGATGTCCTTGTCTTCTTAAGACAATAAAGCTGCTAATGAGTTGCGTCTCTGCAAGAGTTGATTTAGCTTTGGGAGGACTGCTTACCAGTGGAACGCTTTTGGGATAACCCCATTCAGGTGCCCTACCAGGCTGCGCTATATCCCGTCGCATCCTTTCGAGCGATATGTTATCATAAGCAATTGACCAGTTCAATCTGGGAGAGTTTGTCTTGGCAAAGAAGCAAAAAGAAACCAAACCGACAAAGGTACCAACCAAGCGCCAGTTAGCCAAATGGGAGCGGCAAAAACTGCTTCAGAGGATTGCCCTGGGTGTAGGTGTTGCCTTTGTTGTTGTCATTCTGAGTTATGTGGGATATGGCTACTATACCAACGAAATTAAGCCTATGAGCCAGGTGGTAATAAGGGTGAATGACACTGTTTTTGATATGGGTTATTACATAGAAGCGCTTCGTGCTTATGGGGGAGGACAAGACCCGAATCAGGTGTCACAGATGGCTGATGTAGTTGTCGGGCTTATCCAGAGCAATGAGCTGCAAAGGCAGGGAGCTAAGAATCTTGGAATTACTGTAGAAGCAAACGAGATTGACCATGAAATCGAGCAGTTAGATTTAGCCAATGATAGAGTATATCGGGACATAATTGGTGCCCAATTGTTAGCAAGGAAGTTGATGACTGATTACTTTTATCTTCAGGTTCCTACCAGTGGTGAACAGGTTAGGGCAGAAGCGATGTTTTTGGAAAGTGAAAAAGTAGCCCGAGAAGTGATGAATAGGCTGGAAAAGGGTGAAGATTTTGCCAGTTTAGCCAAAGAACTTTCTTTGGAAAGTGAGACTCGAAGCCGGGCTGGCGAGTTGGGCTGGCTACCCAGGGGATTTGCGGAGATTCTTGTGGGGAGCAAGGTTCCGGAAGATGTGGCTTTTTCTCTGGAGCCGGCAGAGTTGAGTCAGCCTGTATACGATGCTGAGTTTGTTAAAAACATTGGTTACTGGCTAATAGAGGTATTAGATAAAAAGCCAGAGGAAGGTATTCAAGCTAAGGCCATGTTATTAGGTAGTGAGGAGGAAGTTGAAGTAATGCGGGCTAAATTAGGCTTGGGAGAAGATTTTGCCGCTTTAGCTAAATTACATTCCCAGCATGAAGGAAGCAAAGAGAGTGGAGGTGACTTAGGCTGGATAAAACCGGGTATGATAGACGAAGCTTTTGATAAAGTTGCTTTCACTTTAATGCCTGGCACATTGAGTAATCCGGTTCGGGATGATACGGTCCAGACTAAAGGTGGTTATTGGCTGGTGAAGGTTTTGGAGAAGGATGCTAATCGACAACTGGATGAGAAGACGAGAGAGCAGATGGCGGGTACAATCTATGGGAACTGGCTTGTGGAACTAAACGAGACGAGTGTGGTGGAAAACTACATCAGTGAGGAGGGGAAAACGTGGGCATTATCGCGAGCCTTTGGAGGGAGGAGTAAATAATCTATGGTGGCTAAAGATAAGAATATTGGTATTGGTTTGATGGGTCTGGGCGTAATTGGTAGTGGTGTGGCTAAGGTCTTACTTGGGAAAGCAGAAGCCTTGGCAAGGCAGGCAGGGAGACCGCTGATTTTGAAGAAAGTCTTGGAATGTGATTTGGCTAAACACGGCTTACTGGGAATTGAGCGGCAACTTTTTACCGTTGATTTTAAAGATATAGTTAGCAACCGAGAAATAGATATAGTTATTGAACTTATTGGCGGTGGGCATCCTGCTTTTGAGTATACAAAAGAAGCCATTCTCGCTGGTAAATGCGTGGTTACAGCCAATAAAGAGGTTATGGCAAAACACGGATATGAGTTATTGAATCTGGCTCAGGAACATAAGGTTGACCTTCGCTTCGAGGCGAGCGTCGGTGGGGGGATACCCTTGATTGCTCCATTTCAGGAGGACTTAGTAGCTAACGATATTTCAGCCATTTATGGCATTGTCAATGGCACTACTAACTACATCTTGACCCGAATGGGACTGGAGGGGTTGGACTTTTTAGTGGCTTTGAAACAAGCTCAGGAATTAGGCTATGCTGAACGTGACCCGACCAATGATATTGAAGGATTGGATGCCGCCTACAAGATAGCTATCTTAGCCAGTCTGGCTTTCCGAACTGAGGTGGGACCAGAGGCTGTATACCGTGAAGGGATTTCCCGTCTAGAAGCTCGTGACTTTCGCTATGCCCGAGAATTAGGTTATGCGATAAAGTTGTTGGCTATTGCCAAGAAAAGCAATGGAGCCATAGAAGTCAGAGTTCATCCAGTTTTTATACCTGAAGACTTTCTATTGGCTAAAGTAAATGGCGTTTATAATGCTATCCAAGTAGAGGGTGATTTGGTAGGCAAGGTCATATTTTATGGTCAGGGTGCTGGACCTTCACCAACTTCCAGTGCTGTAATTGCTGATGTGATAGCCATAGCTCAGCGTATTAGTTATGGGATAAGCAGCCTGCCAAAACCATCTTTAGGTACTGGCAAGACTATTAAACCCATATCTGAAATAGAAACACGCTACTATTTCCGAATGACTGTGGCTGACCGCCCTGGTGTCCTGGCTCAAATTTCCAAGATCCTGGGTGACCACCTTATCAGTATCTCTTCGGTTATTCAAAAGGAGAGTGACCCGGCTACTCAAACAGCGGAGATTGTGATTATGACCCACCCAGCTAAAGAGAAAGCTGTGCAGGAAGCCTTGAAGGAGATGGAGCGTTTGCCTGTGATCAAGAAAATTAACAATTTGGTTAGAGTTGAAGTTTGATATGGGGATTGGAGTCTTATTTAGATATCGGGATTCGTTGCCTGTTACCTCAGCCACCCCACTCATTAGCCTTGGCGAAGGAGACACTCCTTTAGTAAGGTCTGCTATTTTAGAGAAGGAACTTAACTGCGGGGGACTGTATTTTAAGTTAGAAGGTTGCAATCCTACTGGTTCTTTTAAAGACCGGGGCATGGTGGTGGCTGTGGCTAAGGCGGTAGAGGAAGGTAGCTCCAGTATCATTTGTGCTTCTACTGGTAATACCAGTGCCTCAGCGGCGGCTTACGGAGCTCGCTTTGGTCTAAAGGTTATTGTGGTGGTACCTAAAGGTAAGGTTGCCTTAGGGAAATTGTCTCAGGCTATTGCTTATGGAGCCAAAATAATTAGCATAAAAGGTAACTTCGACCGTGCTCTGGAAATAGCCCGCAATTTAGCTCAAAAACACCCGGTTACTTTGGTTAATTCAGTGAACCCATATCGGATTGAGGGTCAGAAGACGGCGGCTTTTGAGATTGTAGATGTTCTGGCTGATGCTCCTGATTACCTTTTTATTCCTGTAGGTAACGCCGGCAACATTACTGCCTACTGGAAGGGCTTTGTTGAGTACTTCCGTGTTGGCAGAGCAAATCGGGCTCCGAAGATGATGGGCTTCCAAGCTGAAGGTGCGGCCCCTATTGTCCGAGGGAAAGTTGTCAAGCGCCCCAGAACCGTAGCTACGGCTATTCGTATTGGTAACCCAGCAAGCTGGCAGAAGGCAGTGGCGGCTCGGGATGAATCGGGTGGGGTTATTGACTTTGTTAGTGATGAGGAAATTTTAGCTGCCTATAAACTTCTGGCAACTAAGGAAGGTATTTTTGGGGAGCCGGCTTCAGCAGCTTCAGTAGCCGGTCTGATTAAAATGGTAAAGCAAGGGCTCATATTGAGAGGTAACAAAGTAGTTTGTGTTATTACAGGCACAGGGTTAAAGGACCCTGGCGTTGCTGTTAAATATGCTGAACCTTTCCTTGAACTACCGGCTGACGAAACTGTGATTGAGCAAGCTTTTGGCTGGCGTTAGGCTTGGCTGCATAAATATTAAGGGGGAAATATGGCAAAGGTAGTTACTGAAAGTATTGGCGAATTTTATCACCACTATCCCAGGGTGCCAGCCATAGTTACTGCCAGGAGCGGCAATAAGAGTAATGCCATGGCAGCTGCCTGGCACAGCCCCGTTTCCTTTAAGCCACCTCTCTATGGTATATCTATATCACCTAAAAGATTTACTTACCAGTTAATTATGGAGAGTAAAGAATTTGGGATAAATTTTGTGCCTTTTGAGATGGCTGAATTAGTAGCCGCTGTTGGTGGCAGCAAAGGTGCAGAGATAAATAAGTTTAAAAAGTTTGCCATTGCTAAAGGTAAGCCGTCCCGTACTCATGTCCCTATATTAAAAGACGCCTATGCCGCCTATGAGTGTAAGTTGGTAGGCCGCAGGACTTATGGCGACCATGTCTGGTTTGTTGGAGAAATCTTGGCAGTCCATTTTGCTGAAGAAGTCTTCACCTCGAAGCAGGTTATTGATTTAAACCGAGTACGACCGCTCATCTACCTTGGTGCTGATTTCTATACGACAGCGGATAAAAGTAACATTCGGCTTCTGGAGCGAGAAGTTTATGGCAAGCGTTAGTCGTTCATTTTAGGAGGCGAGCCATGATTGACCAAAAGAAGATTGAAGCAGCCATCCTGTCTATTCTTAAAGCCATTGGGGAAGACCCACACCGGGAAGGAATAGCTAATACGCCACAGCGTATCGCTGAGATGTACGCTGAGGTTTTTTCAGGAATGGAAGCGGACCCTAAAGCGGAATTGATGGTGGGATTTGAGGAGGGACATCGGGAGATGGTAATTCTCAGAGACATTCCCTTTTATTCCATGTGTGAGCACCATCTTCTTCCTTTCTATGGGGTAGCCCATGTTGGCTACATTCCGAATAAGAATGGGCGGGTTGTCGGTGCCAGTAAATTAGCCAGGGTAGTGGAAATCTGTGCTAAGCGTCCACAGCTCCAAGAGCGGATGACAACACAAATTGCGGATGCTATCTGTGAAGCCCTTCAGCCTGATGGTGTAGCCGTAGTCATCCAGGCTGAGCATTTGTGCATGACAATGCGAGGCATCAAGAAGCCGGGCAGTAACGTAGTTACTTCGGCTACAAGGGGGCTTTTCCGCACGAAAGCAGCTACCCGTGCTGAGTTTTTGGCTTTAATCCAAGGGAAATAGCTTCATTCGTGGCGTAAAGACTCGATTGGGTCGAGGCTCGCCGCTCTAAAAGCTGGGTAGAGACCAGAAGCCAGCCCGATGAAAATAGCTACTGAAAGGGCAATAATCACTATGTCAGGTGGCATTGG